>JBPCTP010000383.1:0-9624 GCA_051011615.1 Microthrixaceae bacterium
GCGTTGGGCTCGGCCAACGAGTTGGCGGCGGGGGCAGGTGCGGTGGCATTGCTCATCGGCCGATCAGGTGATGCGCGGCTGGACTCGGTGGTCTCGGTTGCAGAGCCGTTGCTCGATCGCTACCGCGGTGACGACGAATCCGAAACCCGCGACAGCTACGACGGGCGCCTGGTGCGTGAGGAGGCCTACCTGCCGATGGCATCGGAGGTGATCGAGGCACTCGGCATGCACTCCGACACGCGTTGGTCGCTGACCGATCCAGACGGCCGCCTCGCTGCTGCTCTGGCGAAACGCAATCGACTCGGTGATGTGGTCTCGGCCGATGTCCGATCCTCGCTGGGAGACATCGGAGCGGCGGCGCCGATCGCGGGCCTCGTTCCCGCACTGGACCGACCGGGCCCTGCGGCCGCCCTGGCCTGGGGAGGCGGGCGGGCAACCTCGATCGCCGTGTCGGTCGACGAGACGGTGCCTGGTGCAGCAGCCGCCGCCGAAGCGCTGCTCAGCAATGGCACCCCAGTCCACTACGCCCACGTACTTCGGGCGCGTGGCCAGCTCAGCGCCACAGGTGAGTCCGTCGAGATGGCAATCCCACCCGGCTCCGCAATGTTCGTTCGCGACCAGCGGGAGGTGCTGGGTTTGCTCGGTGCTCGCTGCGTGGAGTGCGACACGGTGAACCTGCCGCCATCGGTGCACCCGAGCTGTCCGGGATGTGGAGGCGACAAGTTCGACGTCACCGAGCTTCCCCTTCGGGGCACGGTGCAGACGTTCGTGATCAACCAGACCATGCCGGCGCCCTTCGAAGCACCGCTGCCCCTGATCGTCATCGACCTCGATGACGGATCACGGATCCAGCTCCAGGGTGGAGACGACGGAGCCGAACTCGCCGTGGGGTCCCCGGTTGAACTGGTGTTGCGTCGCTACACCATCGAGAGGGGCGTTCCCATCTACGGCTGGAAGGCAATCGCCCAGCCCCCGGCGACCGCCCCATCGTCCGGGGAGGGCATGCCATGAGCTGGAACCGGGCGTCGGTGATCGGCGCCGGCCTCATCAAGATGGGCGAATTGTTCGACCAGTCCTACGAGCAGATGGCACGCGGTGCATTCGATGCGGCGCTGGCGTCGGTGGACAACGGCATCGACCGCACGGCCATTGACGCCGTGTTCGTCGCCACCCAGCGCGGCACGCTCTGGGGACAGGAAGGCATCGGCGGCAACACCGTACCGAGCGCCATCGGCCTCAACGGAGTGGCATGCACACGCATCGAGAACGCGTGTCCTTCCGGCAGCGACGCCTTCCGCGTCGGAGCGATGGCAGTCGCATCCGGCGTGTACGACACGGTGCTGGTGATCGGCGTAGAGAAGATGCGTGACAAGTCCTCCGAGGAAGGCCTGCTTGCCCGGGCCGCCGGGGGTCATCCCGTCTACACGCGCGGTGAGTCCGCCCCGGTGCTGTTCGCGCCCTTCGCCACACGGCACATGCACGAGTTCGGCACAACCAAGGAGATGCTGGCGTCGGTGGCGGTGAAGAACCACCACAACGGCACACTCGATCCGTACGCACACTTCCAGTACGAGGTGACCACCGAGCAGGTCGTGGACGCGCCTGCGGTCTGCAGCCCCCTGGGCCTGCTCGACTGCTGCCCGCAGACCGACGGCGCTGCTGCAGTGATCCTCACCACACCGCAGAAGGCTCGCGACCACACCGATCAGCCGGTGCACGTTGCGGGCTTCGGTGTGGCCACGGACCACCCCTACCTGCACGAGAAGTCCGGCTACGTCGGCCTGACCGCCACCGTCGAGGCCTCCGGTCGGGCGTATGAGATGGCGGGCGTTGCCGCCGGCGACATCGACGTCGCAGAGGTGCACGACTGCTTCACGATCACCGAGATCCTCGACATCGAGGACCTCGGGTTCTTCGACAAGGGCAAGGGCGGCATCGCATCGGCTGAGGGGGAGACCTCCCTGACCGGGCGGATACCGGTCAACCCCTCCGGGGGACTACTCGCCAAGGGGCACCCGATCGGAGCCACAGGGATCGCCCAGCTCACCGAGTGCTGGTGGCAGCTGCGCGGGCAGGCCGACGCACGACAGGTGGCGATCGAACGCGGCTTCGCCCTCCAGCACAACGTCGGTGGACGAGGCAGCGGCGTGTCGGTGGTCAACATCCTCACCACCAACGAATAGGACACCTCCGATGACCAGGCAGCTGAGTTGATCCGGTTCGAGACAACAGAGGACGGTGTGGGGCGAATCACCCTCGACCGTCCCGACGCAGCCAACGCACTCACACCAGCGATGCGTGACGACATCCTCGACGCCGTACGCACCAGCAGGGCCGACGACTCGGTTCGCTGCGTGCTGGTCACGGCCACCGGGGACGCGTTCTGCTCCGGCATGGACCTGCGCGAGTCCACCGTTTCGCAGGCTGGAACCGACGACTTCGACCCTCGCTCCACTTCCCAGACGTTGCACGCAGGTGTACAGGCCTTCATCCGGGAACTGTGGGAGATCGACAAGCCGACGATCTCGGCCATCCAGGGCCCGGCAGTCGGCCCGGGGGCGCACCTCGGACTCGCGTGCGACTTCGTGTTCGTTTGCGATGCCACCAAATTCCGCTGGAGCTTCGCCAAGTGGGGTCTGGTCGTGGATGCCGGCGGTGCGTACCTCCTGCCGCGCCTGGTCGGGCTTCGCCGAGCGAAGGAGCTCGTGATGCTCGGAGAGGGAATCGACGGCGCCGATGCCGTGGGCGAGGGGCTTGCCCACCGCCACCTCGGCGACGCATCCGAGATGCAGGCCGCAGCGGATTCGCTGGCGGTGGAGTTGGCCGCCGGGCCCACCCGCTCGATCGGGCTGTCGAAGTCGTTGCTCAACCGATCGATGGAAACCGACCTCCCCCACAGCCTCGAGCTGGAGGCACACTTCCAGGCCCTCGCGACTGCGTCAGCGGATCTGGTCGAGGGCATGCGGGCGTTCGGTGAGAAACGGCCGCCGGACTTCAAGGGTCGCTAGGCCGAGCAGCCAATCTCCGACCCTGTTTACTCCGCGATGCGCAGCGCGTCCTCCGGGCACGTCGCCACCGCGTTGCGGGCGGCATCGTGTTGTTCCGGCGATGGTTCAGCCACGACGATCTCGCAGTGGCCCATGTCGTCGGGGCCGAACACCTCCGGAGCAATGGCATAGCAGCGGCCGTGTCCCGTGCATGCGTCCGAATCCAGGACGACCTTCACGCCGCCGACCCGGCCGTTGGCGCGCCGCCGGGTGCCGCAGCCGTGAACACCAACGGGAACTCCGCGATCTCGCGGATACCCGGTGAATACACCAGGTCTGCCCCCTCGGCAACGCGGTAGTCGGCAATCCGCCTGTGCCATTCCTCCAGCGCCAGGCGCAGCTCGAAACGCGCCAGGTGCGACCCGAGACACCGATGGGGTCCGCCTCCGAAAGCGAGATGCCGATTGGCCTCCCGCGCCACGTCGTAGTCATCCGCCCGGCCCCCGAACTCGGACGGGTCGGTGTCCGCCGCGCCGAGCATCACCATCACCGTGTCGCCCGGATTCATCTTCACGCCGTGCAGCTCGGTTGGCTGCACCACGGCTCGCAGCACCTGCATGACCGGGGTGTGGAGCCTGAGCAACTCCTCGATCGCGGCGGGCACGAGCGTCGGATCCTCCGACAGGGCGCGGCGATGCTCCGGGTATTCCGCAAGGTAGGCGAGGGAGCAGTCTAGCGTGGAGGTGACGGTGTCCAGTCCTCCGAGGATGAAGAGGTAGCAGATGTCGAGCATCTCCTCGCGCGACATCTGGCGCCCATCCACTTCGGATGCGAAGAAGCGGGTCAGGAGGTCATCTCCAGCGGCCCCCTCGCGTTCGTCGAGCGCCCGGCCGAAGTATGCGTACATCTCGGCGCCGGTCTCCTTGCGAATGCGCGCTGCCTCCTCCGGATCCTCGGTGTCGGGCCGGATGATGCCGTCCTTCCACTCGAGCAGCAGGTCGAGATCCTCCAGCGGAAGGCCGCACAGTTGAAGGAAGACGGTGCATGGCAACGGCACGGTGAACTCGGCATGCGCATCCACCTCGCCGCGGTCGATGAATGCGTCGATCAGTTCGTTGACCAGCTTTCGCACCTCGGTCTCCAGCGGTGCGATCTCGTGTGGCCCCAGGGTCGGGTCGATCACCCTGCGGTACTTGGCATGGTGCGGTGGGTCGATCTGGAGCGGGATGAGAGGGCGGTCCTGGCCGATGTCGACAGCGACGATGTCGCTGCTGAAGATCTCGGGATGCCGCAGCACGTAGCGAACGTCTTCGAATCGGCTGACTATCCACGTGCCGGGCCCAAATCCCTCGAATGCAGCGACAGGACAGCCCGTTCGGAGTTCCTCGTAGAACGGCCTCGGGTCGGCCGCCACCTCTGGTAGGTAGGGGTTGGCCTCGCCTGTGTCCTTGTTGACAGCCGCCGCAGGGTCCACCGACCACCTCCACTGGTGAACCCCCAGCATATGACACGCGTGTCAGGTTTGGCGTGGAAAACCTCGGTTCGACTCGATGAGCTCGCGAAGTGCCGCCTCGCCAACACGAGCACCGCGGCGTTCGGGATGTTGAACACCGGGTACCAGGGGAACGTGATCACCACGATCACGACGTCGAAGACGCCGTCGCTGGTGAGGTCGAAGACGCCGTCGCCGGTGAACAGGTATCTGCGACGACATGCCAGGTGAACCAGCAGATCGATCGCGAACACGGCCCAACAGCCCCACTCGACGATTGGTGAGACTTCCGTGATCGGGTCCTCAGCGAACTGACCGACGAGCGGCACCACGGCCGCGAGGATTGTCAGCGGGGTGGTGCGCGACTCCTCTACTTGGCCAGGAATACCCCGCGGCGATCACGCCCGTGGTCCGGGATCTCCTCCACCTGATCCGAGGGGTCGGCATCAGAGGTCACCGAAGTCCCGGCATCCCCTTCCGGTGGCGAAGGTCGGGAATCGCTCAGATCGGGGTCGGCCACTCGAAAGTGCCGCGGAGGCCTTCTCCCCACATCGCCATTTCCGGGGCGCGGGGAAGGCCGAGGCTGCGGAGTTCCTCGGCGGCATCGGAGGTTCCGAGCTCGATCTCGACATCTGCGGGGTCGATCATTCCCGTGGGCAGTTCGATGGTGAGCGGAACCAGCGTCGCCTTCCCGTCGATGTAGGAGTAGGTCAGTGTGCGGTCCGACGTTGGAGGGCCTGCCGGCTCTGCGCGCGGGAACGACGCCGCGAGCGTGGGTTGCCCACCCATTGCCAGCTTCACCTCGACCGTGGAGCCGGTGTACACGAAATCGAGTTCCTCGACGGTCTTCGGCAGGCCGAGAACCAAGTTGCCGGCGTTGGCCGTCATCTCCTGGTTCACCGGCATCCGCCACTGGAATGCGCCGACCTCATCGGGTCGCCCGGTGGGATGCACGAGGACACCGAAGTTGACCTCGTCGTAGTCGCCCCAGGGATTTTCGCGGTAGTCACAAAGGGCGAGGATCAACATGGTGGTGCCATCGCCCATGTCCGCCACCTCGAATCCGTCACCCGGAACGACAGCGCGGGCAGGCTCGATCGGAACGGTCCAAGTGGGCGTCGCCGAGTTGAAGGCCGTGACCTCCATCGGAAAGTCGATGGACACGCCGTCCACCTCACCCCAGTGCTTCGTTTCGGTCGTGGACATCGGGCATCCCCCTGTGAGTCAATAATGCATGGCCGACGGTGCATTCTCGCGGAACCTGAAGACGTGTCGCGACTGCGCCGGTCATCTCGGCCGAGGTGCGGACTCTGTCGCGGCTGTCTGACGTTCAGTCCGGGGCTTCTTCCTCAGCCGGTGGCTCTGTCACTTCGTCCCAGACGTCGATCGAGCCGGAGTAGTTCGCGACCCAGACACGACCGGTCGAGCGGTCGTAGCTGATGCCGATGGGATGGTGGCCGGCAGGAACGGTCTGGAGTACCGACATGTCCTCGGTAGCGAGCTTCGAGACGTTGTCGCTCTCGTAGTTGACCACATACAGGGACGTGCCGTCCGAGGAGATGTCCATGGAGCGAGGCTGATCACCGGTCGCCACCTTGGAAACGACCTCACCTGATGCCAGGTCCACCTTGGCGACCTTGCCCTCCTTGTTGAGGGTCGCATAGAGGTAGCGCCCGTCCGGGCTTATCACCAGGTGCCTGGGGCCGGCGCCAACGGCGAGCGACGACGTGATCGCTCCGGAATCGAGGTCCACGACGGCCACTTCGGAGCCACCCATGACCGCCACATAGGCCGTCTTGGAATCGGGAGAAACAGCGATTCCTCGCGGATAGCGACCGATGTCCACGGTCTGCAGCACGTCGCCGGTCTCGGTGTCGGCGATCGTCATGTCGTAGGTGCACCAGTTGGTCGCCATCACCTTCTTGCCATCGGGGGTCACGGCGACGTACTTGGGCACTGCACCTGCTGCGATAACCTGGTCGATCTGCCAGTCGTCGGTGCCGATCCGGTACAGGAAGCTGTCTGTGGTGCCATCCCCGGGACTGCACTTGTCGCTGCCCTCTGAGTACCCGGGGCCGTACATCGAGTAGTTCGACACGTAGACCGCACTGCCGTCGGGCACGAACGCGGCCT
The DNA here is from genome assembly GCA_051011615.1 of Microthrixaceae bacterium. GTDB lineage: Bacteria > Actinomycetota > Acidimicrobiia > Acidimicrobiales > Microtrichaceae > JBPCTP01. Next base: position 6,613 of record JBPCTP010000383.1, read on the forward strand.
CGACCGGGGCACCCTGGTACTCGCCCTCGTTCTCGAAGCCGAAGTCCGACAGCGTGACCGAGTCGGGAACCGTGGCCAGGAGGTTGCCATCCGCGTCGTACGCGGTGACGGTGTGGCGGTACATCATGTTCTGGGCCGTGACCTGACCATTGCCCGAGGCGACCACCGACTTCGGGCTGATGTCACCGGTTATCCGGCGAAGCTTGTCCATCGTGAGGGTGTTCGCCGGCGGCCTCGGCGCAGCGGTCGTGGTGGTGGTCGACTCGGTCGTGGTGCTTACGGAGCCATCGGCGACCACGCCCTCCACGGCCCGCGCCGACTCGCCCCGGTCGCCGGCCGCGATATCCGATGCGTTCGTTCCCGCACATGCCGACGCGAGGAGCGCCACGGCCGTGAGGAACCCCCCGATGGCCACGGTCACATCTGGGGTTGCTCGGATCAGTCGGGGCATTCCTTTCAGGATGGCACTCGCGGTGAGCGAACGCGAGTCACGGAGCCTGTTGACCTGGGCGCGAGGAGGCTTCCGCAGCTGTGCACGCGCTGGTCGGGGGCCCACCATCCTGAACAGACCCGCCAGAAGCATGTGGACCTCCATGGCTGCAGGCCCAACACCGACGGCTCGGCTACCGGCAGACGAAAGCGCCCACGGCGCTTGTGAGACGAACTGCGCCATCGTGTTCGATGGCCCGCGATGCGGCATGGAGCACGTCCTTCACAACCCACGACCAATCCACATCCACTTGATCGGCGTAGACGCCTTCCAGGCTGGCGACGTAGTCGGCGAGTGCGTTCGGGTCTGTCACGATCGTTTGTGTGACTGGGCAGTCGTAACGTTCGATGCTTTCGAAAGAGGCTGCCAGCTGCTCGGCACCGTTGTGCATGCCGAAGCGCTGTTGATGAGGCACGGACATTCGCCATCCGCCGCCGACAGCGGACTCGATCATCCGGAGCAACTCGACGTTGTTTTTCGGGCCATTGGACGTCGCCACCATCCGTCCCCCGGGTCGCAACACTCGACGACACTCAATCAACGCGCTCTGGCGATTCTCGACGTGATACAGCATGTGGGCTGCGAGCACCACGTCGAACGTGTCGTCGCGAAACGGTAGTGCTGTGGCGTCGATCTGCGTTCGAGGGATGTGGTCCCCGAGGGATGAGAGCATCCCGTACGACAGGTCGGCGCCCACAGTCGATCCGCTGTGCTCGCGCTCGGCGAGTGCAGCCAGCCATCGACCGTTCCCACAGCCGAGGTCCAAAACGTGCTCTGTGGACCCTGGGAGAATCTCGGCATGATCCAGGACCCAAGGGATCAGGTCGAATGGCGGCTCACGGCGGCTCGTGGCCCACAACCGTTGTCTGGCGACGAGTGGCCCCTCGTCTGCGTAGTTGTCAGAGGTGCGCATCGGACCATTGTCGCGACCAATCGTGCGCGGCCTGCGACCGGATAGTCCCGACCCCAACTACGCGTCATGGGGAAGTGGAACGCCACGGAAAGTTGCCCCTAACCGCAGCGGAAAACAGCGACCGGCCTTTCACGGCGACGGTTAGTCAATCACCGCACGCCGGCGTTTACCTGTACGGCGGATCATTGCGCTGAGGGGAATCTGGTGCTCCACGCGCTAGCTCGGCGCCCGTCGCGGGATTCGACCTGATGGAGAGCTGATTCCGGGCTCAGGGCGTAGCTGGAGTCTTGCCCGTCGGCGATGGCGGTGAGCCGCATCGTGTACCAAGCCGTAACTCCACCCGGCGGAGCCGACGCAAAGACCGGAAAGGTCGGGGCCCCTCCGTTCCCAAGCCAGTCGTTGGCGAGGTTTGGATTCAGCACCATCGTGCGTGCAAGGCCGACGAGATCCACACCGTTCTCTCTGAGGTCGACGGCATGGCTGCGGGTCTTCACACCTCCGGTGATCATCAAGGCAGCCGTGGTGACCTGGCGTGCCCGCACAGCGAAGTCGGCGTAGTACGGACCTTCCGCTGCACGCTCGGAACTCGATGGCGCACCAGGGAAGTAGGTTCCGCCGCTGATATCGATCACATCGACACCGCACCGGTCAAGCATTTCGACCACCACGAGGGCGTCTGGCTGAGTGAGGCCACCCTCGAGTTCGTCAGTGGCGTTGATCTTGACGCCGATGGCGAAACCCGGGCCGACATCTCGGCGGACTCGGGTGACCACGTCGATCAGCATTCTGGCTCTGGCTTCGATCGATCCCCCGTACCGGTCTTGGCGGTGGTTGAACAGCGGCGAGAGGAACTGGCTGAGAAGGAAACCATGGGCGGCATGAATCTCCACACCGCTGAAGCCAGCCCGACGAGCAGCAACTGCCGCTGCGCCAAACCGCGCAGGTATCGCCTCAACCTCGTCGATCGGCATCTCAGCGCATCTCAGCCCGTTGAAGTCGAGCGCAGACGGGCCCATTGGCGCGGACACCGGCAGATAGGACAACGCCCCGGCGTGGCCCAGCTGAGGCCAGAGGTGTGCCGAAACACCCTTGGTGACATCGGCGAGACGACGCAGGAGCGACTCATCCTGGCCCCCACCGAACACGAGGTTGCCGGGCCTCTCTGGATATCGCGGATCAGTCTGCACTTCGCCGATCATCGAGAGCGCCGCGCCGCCTTGACACCATCGGCGATACAGCTGGATCTGCGCGCTTGTCGGCTGCCCCACTCCATCGCCGAGCGAGTCCGACATTGCGGCTTTCACCAGCCGATTCTCCAGCCGCACACCGCTGCGAAGCTCCAGCGGCATCCCCAACAGATCCAGTGCCGCACCGCCCTCTTCCGGGTTCATACAGGGCGACAGTATTCCAGCGAGGCTCAGTCGCCGAGGCCAAGGCACTGCTCGAACCTGACGCTGTTGTGGCTACACCACCACGGGGTCGACCAAGGAACAGCTGGACCGTGCGGTCGCCCCATTGCCCGCGGTGAGAATCAGTATCTGTCGCACCGAGCGACAGGCCCATCAACTTCCGACCCGCCACCCGGCCGCGACGGGAACACCGATCCACC
>JBPCTP010000384.1:0-5286 GCA_051011615.1 Microthrixaceae bacterium
GTTGCCCGACCGATCAGTCGCGAATGCGGTTGCGGCGTCGCCTCAGCAGAAGGACTGCCAGGAGCACTGCCACGGCGGCCGCCACCGATGCGGCGATCGCCTGACTACGTGCTGCTGACGAGTCGGCCACAACCTCGGGTTCCGCCACACGGCCCACCCCGGCGTCGTCAGAGTCGTCCGAGACAGACTTGACCGAGACAGAACCGGTCTCCGCAGAACTCTGCGCCACAGGACTGCCTGAGGCGGGTGTTGTCACCTCGACTTCGTTGGCGTCCTGTGAATTGGCGTCCGCAGCATTGGGGTTCGCAGACTCGGCCTCGATGCTCGACAGTCCTTCCTGAGGGCTTGCCTCACCAATCGTGGGCGGGTCGGTGAGCCCTATGAGCGCGTCGACGGGTGCGGGGGCATCGCTGTCGGAGGCCGCCGGCCTGGGCCTCTTCGGGTCATAGGTCATCAGCGAGCTCCTGGATCGTTCACGCCCAGCGCGCCGGCGTCGACGCGGCCACGTTCGTGCCCGACGTGCGTGATCCCTGCACCGGCACCAGCACCCACGCCTGCAAGGTCGCCGGAAAGGTCGATCACCGGCTCCGCCTCGGACCCATCACCAGTCGCGGGCACCTCGACAGCCGCGTGGGTCTCGAACACCTCGGCGGCAAGGGAGTCGAACTCGGCAGCCGCCTCCGGGGCACCGGAACGGGAGAGCGCGGAGACGGGGAGCGACTGGGCAGAGGACTCAGCCACCGCTGCGCGCATCCGTATCGCCGTGGCCAGCACCAGCCCCGGATGGGTTCGCGACAGCTCCGCGGCCCAGTAGCCGGCATCGCGCGTACGCCCGAGTCGATTGATGACAATGCCCGCAACCGTCGGGGACCCACCGCGCCGCTCCGCGATTCGGCCGACGTTTCGGAGGATCTGTTCCACCCCATCGGAGCTCCACGCGGCAGGTTCGGTCACGACCACCACCCGCTCAGAAGCGAACAACGCATTCACCGTCAGGAGTCCGAGCGACGGCGGGCAGTCGATGATCACTTCGTCGAAGTCGTCGGCCACGCCGCTGAGCGCCGTGGCCAAACGGTCCTGCGCTCCGATCACATCGCTGTGGAGCTGGTGTTCCAGCGGGGCCAACGCCGGCGAACTGGGCACCACCGAAGGCACCGTGCCGACAGCATCCGTGGGCCAGGCGGCCGGCACAACGGCGGAGCCTGCGGCACCGCGGCTGTCGGCAGCCAGGACGTGGTCGATCGAGGTGGCGGAATCGAACACGCCGAGTCCGGTGGATGCGTTCGCCTGGGGATCCAGGTCGACCACAAGAACCTTGGCCCCGCGGGACGACAACGCTGCGGTCAGCCCCAATGCGACCGTGGTCTTGCCCACCCCACCCTTTTGGTTGACCACTGCGGTGATGCTCATGTCAGGTAACGCTAGTTGCTCAATGCCCAGCGTGTGCCGACCCGAGATGACCTGAGCTTCAACGACGAGCGGGGTTGGGGCGACCGATCGCCTACGAGCCCGCCGCGACCTCTGGTGCCGACTCCGACGCGGCCAGCAGGCACTGCGCGATGTGTTCGCGCATCTCCTGTGACGGCGGGTCGTGCCATCCGAGTGCACGGGCCGCTGTGATCCCGAGCACCAGCACCACCAACATGTCCGCCGCGTCCTCGCCGAGTCCGCCCTTGTCAGCGTGTGCCAGCTCCAAGCGGAACTCCTCGACCGTTTGGGCCAGTCGGTCGCCCGCCACTGGTTCACGGTGAGCCAGGGCGATGCCATCGAGGAGCATCTGATCGGATTCGTCGATCGGACTGGCGATCTGCTCGAGCGCCGACTGCAGCACCGCCAGCGGGTCACCGACGGTCGAGCCCGTGTTCGTCGAGCCCGTGTCTGTCGATCGACCGCCACCATTGTCGGCACCCAGCAATCTCGAGAGCATCTGACTCGAGCCACGCGCCACCGCTTCCGCGAGCAGCTCGGCCCGGCTGTCGAAGTATCCGTAGAGGGCGCCGGATGTGTAGCCGGCACGACGTGCGATGTCCACCACACGAGTGCCGGTGAAACCCTTCTGGAGAAACACATCGGCCGCCGCCTGCACGATCCGCTCGCGAGTGCCGACGTCTGTGTTCTCAGCGGCTCTGTTCTCAGCGGCTCTGTTCCCATCGGCGTCGCCATCAGGCACTGAGTTGTCTCGGCCCGAACCGATCCTGCCTGACCTCACCTGATCTGTGCTCACCGGATCGGTACTCACCTGATCGGTACCAACGCGATCGGTGCTGCGGCGGTCCGTCTCGACCGGGCCGCGTGTTACGCCTTCTCCACCACCGTGCGAGTGGGAAGGGCTCACCTCCCCGATCCGTTGGCCACCATCGCCGCTGAGATCGATGATCTCGGATCTCGGATCGCCGGGATCGCGCGAAGTCGGTACCTCGCCGCGGGGTTGGTCATCGGTCGGCTTTGTGTCGCGCGCATCGCCCGGCATCGGCAGGCCACTTCACTTTCTTGATTCGACACGACCCGGCCGCCCCCGCTGTGTCGCTCCGGCCCCCAATGCCATCCGCTCCCGCCGGGACGGGTCGGCCCCCTGCGGGGACGAATTCGACACTAGCCCGCGCTGACGCTCACGTCAGTGAATGCCCCGGGGTTGTTTCGCGCGTAAGCCGCTCGCGCAACGCTCTTGCGTGGTCCTGCATTCATGCGGCCGTTCTGTTGGGCGGCCGTTCTGTTGGGCGGCCGTGCTGTTGGGCGGCCGTGCTGTTACGCGACACTGCCGACATGCCGGAGCTTCCCGAGGTGGAGACCATCAGACGCCAGATCTCCGGCTCGCTGACAGGGCGCAGGATCACCGACGGGTGGGGCTTCGACTCCGCGAAGTTCAGCGATGCCCCCCAGGCAGTCGGGCGACGGATTCGTGGTGTCGCCCGCCGCGGCAAGTACCTCATCGCGGACCTGGACTCCCGGCGAGAGCTTGTTATCCACCTCGGCATGACAGGCCGGCTCGCCGTGGTCGCGACACCGCCGTCGGAAGTGTCGGACCCGCTCCTGCTGCCGAGGCACCTGCGCGCATGCTGGGAGCTCGACAACGGAACGCATCTCGGGTTCTGGGACCAGCGCCGCTTCGGAAGGGTCGCAGTCGTGATCCCGCACCGATACGAGGAGATGCCGACCCTCGCTGCGCTCGGACCCGAGCCGTTCTCGGATGCGTTCACCGGCGAAGCACTGCGGTCTCGACTTAGCGGACGAAAGGCGATCAAGACGGCGCTGCTCGACCAGCGGGTTGTTGCCGGGGTCGGCAACATCTACGCCGATGAGGCTTTGTGGATCGCAGGCATCAGCCCCACAACACGCCGTGTCGGCGCCGCCCGCGCCGCTGCCCTGCGCAACGCCATCGTTGCGGTTCTGAGGGCCGGCATCGAAGACGGTGGCACCACGCTGCGCGACTACCGCGACGCTGCGGGCGACCAGGGGCGCCATCAGGAGCGGCTGAGATGTTACGGCCGCGCCGGAAAACCGTGCGACAGATGTGACAAACCCCTGTCCCGCAAGGTCGTCGACGGCCGTGGGACCACCTGGTGCAAGTACTGTCAGACGTAGGCTGGGCAGCACCGGGCACGCCGGCTGTGGGCGAATTCCCGGCCACCTGTCGTTCATGACGACGAGGGCTTGCATTGTGACGAGCAGTGCGCTTATATTGCGATCACGTTACGAACCACTTCGCATCACCCGCTTTGTCGTAACGTCCGAGAGGATCAATGAGCCGCCGTCACACCCCCCTGACCCTGCTGGCAGTTGCAGCTGTGCTCGTGGTGCCCGTTCCGACGGCTTCCGCAGCACCGACTGACGACAGCTCCACGCTCGCGGAGCTCCAGTCGAAGCGAGCCAATGTGCGCTCGCAAAAGGCCGCGCAGGCTGGTCAGGTCAATGCCCTCGAGGCAACCGACGCCGAGGTCACCGCCGCCCTCAACGCTCTGAACGCCCAGGTGCAGGCACAGCAGGACAAGGTCGAAGAGGCCGAGCGCGTCCTGGCCCAGGCCGAGGCCGACCGTGTGGCCGCAGAAGAGGCTCAGGCCGCGGCACAGGCCGAGTTGGACACGCTCTCGGCTGACATCAAGGCCTCCGCGGTTGAGGCATATGTGAACATCGGCAGCACCAATCCCATCTCAACGGTGGCAACCGACGACATAAACGATGCGGTCAACAAACGGATGCTGCTCGACTCCCGCGCCTCCAGCAGCCAAGACCTCGTCGAACGATTCCGTTCCGTACAGGAAGACCTCGAACTCCAGCGAGCCGCCAAGGCCGAAGCTGAGCAACGTGCCGCTGCTGAACGCGAGTCGGTCGCGGCTCGAAAGGCCGAACTCGACTCGGCCGCAGCTGAACAGAAGAAGTTCGCCGACGCAGTCGATGCACGTCTCGATGCAGCGCTGGCCGAAGCCGCAGCTCTGGCAGATCTCGATGCCGGACTGAGCCAGCAGATCACGAAGAAGCAAGCCGAGATCGCCGCCGCACTCGAGGCACAGCGCAAGGCCGAAGCAGCCCGCGCTGCACAGCGGGCCGCCGCGCAGAAGTCTGCTCTTGGCTCCGGATCCTCATCGGGTTCGAGCAGCTCGGGCGGATCCGGCGGATCGAGCGGCGGTTCGTCCAACTTCACGCCCCCGGCGATCACCGGTTCGGGAAGCATCGTGAGCGTTGGCGGCATCCGGGTGCACCAGTCCATTGCCGGCAACGTCCAGGCACTCCTCAATGCAGCTGCGGCCGACGGCATCATCTTCAGCGGTGGTGGCTACCGCGACCCTGCAGGCCAGATCGCTGTGCGCCGCAGCAACTGCGGATCCAGCAACTACGCGGTCTACCAGATGCCCGCATCATCATGTCGCCCGCCGACCGCCCGACCGGGTTCGTCGATGCACGAACAGGGCCTGGCCATCGACTTCACACAAGGCGGACGCACACTCACCCGCAGCAGCTCCGGCTACCAGTGGCTGAGGGCCAATGCCGGGCGCTTCGGACTGCGCAACCTGCCTTCCGAGGCGTGGCACTGGTCGACCAACGGTCGCTGACTCAGCGGCTTCCTCTGTCGGTTATCCCACGACCGTCTGAGTTCCCGAACACCTCGGCAACCATCTGCTGGTTCGCGTAGATCGCCTGATTGCCACCCAGCTCCTTGGCCCGCAACAGGCCGGCGTCAGCCACGCGCAGGATCTCTCCGACTGTGGAGCCAACCGAGGAGTGGGTCACGCCGAACGCGCAGGTGAACTGTGGCAGCCCCGACATCGCCACGGCGTCGGCCAAGGCTGT
>JBPCTP010000385.1:0-2639 GCA_051011615.1 Microthrixaceae bacterium
CGCCACAACGGTCCACCACGGGTTCGTTGTGCTTCGTTTGTTCACTTGCCAGCCGGAGATGTGGCCACCTCGGGCACCTTGGCTCCTACGGGGCCGCAGTGGTCGTGGTGTTGCTGGTCGTGCTCGACGTTGTAGTCGAACTGGTCGTCGAACTGGTCGTCGAGGAGGTGGTCGTGGTTGATTCCGTGGTGCTCGTGGTCGACTCCGTCGACGACGTGGTGGTTGTCAGGTCCACACCCGGCGGGATCAGCACCGCCTTGATTCCCTGCACGACTCCGTTGCTGGCAGCGAGGTCGGGGTCCGAAATCGGATTGCCGTTCACCGACGCCGTGTCGCCCGAAACCGTGATGTCCAGTGGAGCACCCTGTAGTGAGGGGACCTGCCCGGTCGTCATGGTGGAGGTCGTCAGCTCCTCGGGGGTGATGTGGTAGTTGAGCACCGAGCGAAGGAGTGTCTCGTCGGAGAGGGCTGCCAGTTGCTCCTCGGACAGAGCAGCAAAGGCATCGTTGTCAGGAGCGAACAGCGTCTGCGGGCCGGGTCCGCTCAGGGTGCTCGACAGACCAGCCTGTGTCATCAGCTGGGTGAGAGTCGAGTAGTCGGGATTGCCCGAGATGACCTCGAGGACATTCTGTGACGGCGGAGCCGTCAGATCGAGCCCCGGTGGGATCAACACCGCGTCGATGCCCTGGATCAGGCCATTGGATGCCTCGATGTCGGGATCGATGATCTTGGCGGTCCCGTTGATGGTTGCGTTCGTGCCCGAACCCTCGACAGTCAACTCGGCACCGCCGTCATCTGACTTGATCGTCGCCGGCAGGTCGTCACTCTTCAGTTCACCAGTGGTGATGTGGTACTGAACCACCTGCTGCAGCTTGGCGTTGTCGGTCTGCAGCACCTCGAGCTGTTCGGCCGGCATGGCCTCGAATGCCTTGTTGTCGGGCGCGAACACCGTGTAGGGCCCGGTCTCACTCAGCAGGCTGGTGAGCCCCGCTGTGTCGATGAGGCCGGCGAAGGTGGTGTAGTTGCTGTTGTCCGAAAGGGTGTCGGGGATGTTCTTGGTGTCGTCGGAGCCACCGAAGATCAGCCATGCCCCCAAACCGAGAAGAGCCAACACCACGACCACGATGGCAACGATCAGCCACGGGTTGGTCTTCTTCGGCCACAGGACGCCCACACCGGGAACTTCCACCCCGGCGACGGAGTTTCGTGCGGCGTCGATGTCGCCCGCCCGCACTGCGAACTCGAAATCGCGCTGCTGCTCGCCGGTCAGGTACTGCGGGAGCATGGCGAGGTCGCCGTTGTCCAGCGCCTGCTGGATCAGGGGCAGGTTGCCGTCCTTCAGCATCTGCGGGAGAGCCGCAAGCGCTGGTGGGATGGTCTGGGCTGCAGGGGGCTGGTCCGTCATCGCTGACGCCTCCGAAGGTTGTGTCATGGCCACTCGGCCGTGTGTAGACACAGACTAGGTGAGCGCCACGTGGAATCCGGACATGGGCGCGCTGTCGCGAACACGGCGCCATGGCGTGCCTCGGCCCGGAACGCGAGAGAAGGCGAGGACCAGATTGCGGACCTCGCCCACTCCCGTCAGTCACCCCGTGGGGTGGGGTTCGGACACCCCACCGGCTGGTGGTGGAGCGTCCCATCACTTGGGGCGCAAGTGCTGAACGGCTGGCGGTTGACCGTGCTGTCCGAACGTACGACTCGATGGCGTCGAGCCGTACGGTTACGTTGTCGTACCGCGAGGGACAACGTCAACTGAATCGGGCGTTCACCGTCGAGTTTGCTGACGTTCGTGTCAGAAACCTGCAGTCCGGACTGCAGCGATTGTTTCAGCTACGTGCATGCAGGCGCTGCTCTGCTGAACTCAATCCAACACGAGCGTCGGGTGCGCCGCACACGCCAGTTCGGCCGCATCGGCGGGCGAACTGGCTGCATCGGAGACGGCTGCGCACAACGCCACGTTGACGACCCGGTCGTGGTGCGAGCGCAGCGGCTCATCAAGCAAGTCCGCCAGGGCCTCCCCCAGGGGAAGCAGGGCCCTGACCGCCTGGCCGTCGCGTCCGCTGCACAAACGCTCGGCAAGCAGCGACTGTGCGCACTTGGAATCTGTGCGAGCAGCCCGAACCAGAGCGCAGATGCCTTCGAACACTTGCCGCCGCATGTCGGCTCCGTGGTCGATGCCCGCGAAGGGTTGCGGCTCAGAGAAAGCGAGCGCTTCGAGTACTGACAGTCGTTGGGCACGGTTGCGGAGTTCGAGCACGGGCAGGCCCACCGCATCTGCAACCGACGTCCAGCTCCTGAGGCTCCCCTCTGATGAGATGAGTGGACGGCACTTCTGGGCGATCTCCACAAGTCCGAAGTCTCGATCGATCCCGCCGGCGCCGTCTGCGAAGGCAGCCTCACGTTCCTCGACTCCCTCGTCGCTCTCCATTGGGCTGAGCAATGCGAGCGCGACGGCCGCCGTGGCCTCGGTGACGAACTCTGCAGTGATCGTCTCGGGGTCGGCCACCGACTGCATCACCAGCCCCTCGCTCAGGGCTGCGAGAGTTCGCGTGAACTGTTCCCAGGTCAGGGGATCCGGTGGGCCCACAGCCGCGTCGCGCCCGGTCGACTCGTAGATGGCCTGGAGCATCGGAATGAAC
>JBPCTP010000386.1:0-2696 GCA_051011615.1 Microthrixaceae bacterium
AGAGAGGATCATCGAACGAGGGGGAAAGGTGGTCGTGGTCGACCCACGACGCACCCGTACAGCCACCGCCGCCAGCGAACACCTGGCGATCCGACCGGGCACCGACGCCCTGCTGCTGGCAGCGATCGCCAACGTGATCGTGGCCGATGGCCACGTCGACGCGGGCCGCGCCGGCGACTTCGCGAGCGACCTCGACCGTGCCTGCGCCGCCGTGTCGCCATTCACGCCGGAGGATGTCGAGTCGGCAACCGGCATAGCGGCGGACTCGACCCGTCGAATTGCTTCCGAGTTGGTTGCTGCTCCGACTGCGGCCGTCTACGGACGAATCGGCGTGCACACAACCGAGTTCGGCACTCTGGCATCGTGGGCTGCGGATCTCGTCAACCTGATCACCGGCAACCTCGATCGCGCCGGCGGCGCCATGTGGCCCTCGCCGGCCCATGTCGCCGAACCCGGTACGCCGGGGGGCCGTGGCTATCGAACCGGCTGGTGGACTAGTCGGGTCGGTGAGCACCCGGAAGCCAACGGAGAACTGCCCGTCGCCACCCTCGCCGAGGAGATCCTCACGCCCGGCGAGGGGCAGGTCCGCGCGCTGGTGACCGTCGGCGGCAACCCTGCGCTGTCCACCCCGGACTCGGCTCGCCTCCAGGAGGCCCTCGGCTCTCTCGACTTCGTGGTGTCTGTCGACCCGGCCCTCAACGAAACCACGCGCCACGCAGACGTGATCCTGCCGCCTCCCAGCCAACTCGAGGGCAGTCACTACGATCTGGCGTTCTACTCGTTGTCAGTGCGCAACATCTCCAACTGGTCCCCAGCCCTCTTCGAGGCAGAAGGGCCGGACGAAGCGGAGATACTGACGAGGCTGACCATGATCTCCATGGGCCTCGGTGCCGACGCCGACCCACAGGCCGGCTACGACCTCGCCCTCGACACACTCCTGCAGAAGGCCGTGGGCACTTCCGGCTCTCCGGTGGAGGGGCGCGACCCGGCGGAACTGCGGAAGCTCGTGACCGGCGACAATCCTGCGGACCAGGTACTGGACGTGATGCTCCGCCTGGGACGCTACGGCGACGGTTTCGGCGCGGATCCCGACGGTCTCAGCCTCGCGAAGCTGGCGGACAATCCGCACGGCGTTGACCTCGGTCCGCTGGTGCCGCAGTTGCCGAACATTCTTGCCACCGAGTCCGGGCGGATCGAAGCCCTCCCGCTCGGGATCGAGGAAGACCTCGCTCGCCTCGCCGAGTCGATGACGGCACAGCAACCCGAGTTTGTGCTCGTGGGACGTCGCGACCTGCGCTCGAACAACTCGTGGATGCACAACGTGGAGGTGCTCGTGAAGGGCAAGGCGCGCTGCACGCTGCACGTGAACCCTGCCGATGCGCAGCGCCACGGTCTGAAAGACGGTGCCAATGCGGTGGTCGCCTCCGTGGTCGGACAACTGACCGTGCCCGTGGAAGTCACCGACGAGGTGATGGAGGGTGTGGTCAGCCTGCCGCACGGCTGGGGCCATGATCAGCCAGACACGCGCATGTCGGTGGCATCGCGCGCTCCGGGGGTGAACAGCAACGTACTCACAGACCCGGGCCCGATCGACCCCCTCTCGGGCAATGCATCGCTCAACGCGATTCCCGTGACGCTCGCTGCCGCGACCGGCTGAGGCGCCCTGAAGCGACCGGCTGAGGAGCCCTAGGGAAGGAAGAAGGGACGTCCGCAGTCCCCCAACACGCCCCTGTATCCCTCTGCCAGCACGGTCAGTCCGTCGCCGTCGGGGTGGATGCCGTCGTGCAGAAGTGCCTGGGGATCACCCCGACGCACAGCGGCCGCGGCCTGCACCCGATCCCAGTACAGCAGCTGTGCGTTGGGATGTGAGGAAACGACATCCGCGAGCTCGGCGTTCACAGCCTCGCCGGCACGAGGTAGGGGCAGTCCGTCACTGACCAGGTTCTCCCCCACCGTCACCACGTGCACGCACTCGACCGCATCGAGGTGACCGAGCAACGTGTCCATGTCGTCGCGCACCTTGTCGAGGGGAGTTCCGACCACCACGTCGTTGGTTCCGAGGTTCACCACCACCTGATTCAGTCCGGTGGCGGCGATCGCTGCCGCCACTTCGATGCGATCACCGGTGCGGGCTCCGAAAGAACCGTCGACGGTGAGTTGGTACTCCTCCCCGAGAGCGTTGCGGAGGTGGTCCTGGCCGAACTCGGTGATCGAATCACCCAACACCACCACTGCGTCGTCGGAGCGGTCCGGGCCGGGTACCAACGCTCCGACGATTGCCATGAGGAGCAGCAACGCGCAAGTGGCACCGGCGATGGCGGCCCCACGGTGCTCGCGCGACCAACCGCGCAACTTCTCCGAGGGCCCCGACGGCTCCGTCTCAGCGCTGGGAGTCGGGCTCATCAGTGTTGCTCCAGACCCCGGATCAGTTCGTTGAGCTCGACAGCCACGTTGTCCCGAAGCGCGGTTTCGGACTGGCCCAAACGGACGACCACAGCATCGAGTGATGGACACACGATGATGTACTGCCCCTCATAGCCGGAGCAGTTGTATGCACCGGTCGGGCCTCCCTGCCAGATCCACCAGTGCGCACTGTGGGTGCGGTTGTCCGCATCGGTGCCGGTGGCGACCCTGGCGGTGTCCACCCAATCCTCGGAGAGCAGGCGTTCGCCGGCCACCACGCCGCCATTGAGGTA
>JBPCTP010000387.1:0-10655 GCA_051011615.1 Microthrixaceae bacterium
CTGTCGGACCGCTACCTGACGGGTCGCTTCCTGCCGGACAAGGCCATCGACCTGGTGGACGAAGCGGCGTCGAGCCTGCGAATCGAGATCGACTCGGTGCCCACCGAGATCGACGTCGTCGAGCGACGAATCCGCGGCCTCGAGATCGAGCGGGTGGCGCTCGAGAAGGAAACCGACAACACCTCGCGGGAACGGCTCGGGTCCCTCGATGAAGAACTCGCCAATCTCCGCGAGGAGGCCGACTCCATGCGAGGCCACTGGCAGATGGAGAAGGACAAGATCGTCGCGATCCAGGAGATCAAGGAACGAGCCGAGCAGTTGCGTGCCGAGGCAGAACGCTGTGAACGCGAGGGCGATCTCAGCCGGGCCTCTGAGATCACCTACGGACACCTTCCGGTGCTCGAACGCGAGGTGGAGGTGGCGACCGAAGAACTCGCCGAGCTCCAGAGTGAGCGCAAGATGCTCAAGGAGGAAGTCGACGAGGAGGACATCGCCGAGGTCGTCTCGCGCTGGACCGGCGTGCCGGTCAGCCGCCTGATGGAAGGCGAGATGACCAAGCTCGTTCGACTCGAGGACGAGCTCCACGAGCGAGTGATCGGCCAGGACGAGGCGGTGTCGGCCGTTGCCAACGCGATTCGTCGCAGCCGTGCCGGCCTGTCGGATCCGGATCGCCCCATCGGCAGTTTCCTGTTCCTCGGGCCCACCGGCGTCGGCAAGACCGAGCTGGCCCGCAGCCTCGCGGACTACCTGTTCGATGACGAACGGGCGATGGTGCGCATCGACATGTCCGAATACATGGAGAAGCACTCCGTGAGCCGCCTGATAGGCGCACCCCCCGGCTATGTCGGCTACGACGAGGGTGGCCAGCTCACCGAGGCGGTTCGCCGGCGTCCGTACTCGGTCGTGCTTCTCGACGAGATGGAGAAGGCGCACGGCGACGTGTTCAACGTGTTGCTCCAGCTCCTCGATGACGGCCGGCTCACCGATGGCCAGGGCCGCACGGTCGACTTCACGAACACGGTGCTGATCATGACCTCCAACCTGCCCGGTGACCCACGGGACTTCTTCCGTCCGGAGTTCATCAACCGGGTGGACGAGATCGTGCGATTCCGCGAGCTCGAGGAGTCGGATCTGGCGGCGATCGTCGAGATCCAGCTCGGTCACCTCCACAAGCGACTGGCCGAGAGGCGAATAGATCTCGAGGTCACCGCCGAGGCCCTCGCCAAGTTGGCCCACGACGGCTACGACCCAGCTTTCGGTGCACGGCCGCTCAAGAGACTCATCCAGACCGAGGTGGGCGACCGGCTCGCAATGGGAATCCTCGAGGGCAAGCTCGCCGAGGGAGACGTCGTCACCCTCGGTGTGGCCGACGGCGACTTCTCGATCACCTGAGCTTCACAGCGGCACCACTGCCGACGTGGTCGTGGATCGAACCAACAGGCCCCCTTCGAGCGGGGTGCCTCGGCGCGGGTAGTATCGACGCTTCGTCCGAATCCGGTTCCGGCGCCGCGAGCGCCGGTTCCGAGCACAAATGAGTAGGTGATTGCCCGTGCCGGCAACCTTCGTCGTCGGGACACAATGGGGTGATGAGGGCAAGGGGAAGCTGACCGACCTCATTGCCAAGGAGATGACGATGGTCGTCCGCTACCAGGGCGGCCACAACGCCGGGCACACCCTCGTGGTGGACGGCGAGTCGTTCGCCCTCCAGTTGGTGCCATCCGGGGTGCTCTATGACCACATCACCCCTGTGATCGGCAACGGCGTGGTCGTTGACCCCTTCGTGCTGCTGGCCGAGATCGACACGCTCGAATCCAAAGGCGTCGACTGTTCGCGTCTGAAGGTGTCGGGCAACGCTCACCTGATCCTGCCTTACCACCAGGAACTCGACATGCTCACCGAGCGGTACCTGGGAAAGAACAAGCTCGGTACCACCAAGCGCGGAATCGGCCCCGCGTATTCCGACAAGTCCATGCGCGTCGGCATCCGCGTGCAGGACCTGCTGGACGAGAAGATCTTCCGCGAGAAGCTCGATGCGGTCCTCGGCGACAAGAACACCGTCCTCGCGAAGGTCTACAACCGCCTGCCCACCGAGCCGTCCGAGCTGGCGGATCGGGTGTTGGCCGAAGTGGTTCCCCGCCTCACGCCATACGTGGCCGACTCGGTCTCGCTGGTGCACGAGGCCCTCGACTCGGGCCAGCACATTCTCTTCGAAGGTGCCCAGGCCACCTTCCTCGACCTGGACCACGGCACGTATCCGTACGTGACATCGTCGAACCCGGTAGCGGGCGGTGCCTGCACGGGCGCAGGCGTCGGTCCCCGGGACATCCAGCGCGTCGTGGGAATCGCCAAGGCGTACATCACGCGCGTCGGCGCCGGACCGTTCCCCACCGAACTGTTCGATGAAGACGGCGACACCTTGGTCGACCACGGCCACGAGTTCGGCACCAACACCGGCCGCCGTCGTCGGCCCGGTTGGTTCGACGCGGTGATGCTCCGACAGGCGGTGCGGCTCAATTCCCTGTCCGAGGTGGCCATCACGAAGCTCGACATCCTCGACACCTTCGACACACTCAAGGTGTGCGTCGCGTATGACGTCAACGGGCAACGCCACGAACACCTGCCCTATCACCAGTCGGACCTGCACGCGGCGAAGCCGATCTACGAAGAGCTGCCCGGCTGGAAGACCGACCTCACGGCGGTCCGAGAGCTTTCCGAGCTTCCGGCTGAAGCGGTCAGCTACCTGGAGTTCCTCCAGGACCAGGTCGGTGTGCCGATCTCGATGGTCGGGGTGGGTCCGGGCCGAGACCAGTTCGTCCATTTCAACGCCTGAAGTCCAACTGCCCTGGAGGGGTCAATGAGTGTCGTCAAGATCAACGCAATCGAGGTTCCAGAGGGCGCAGGTGGGGAACTCGAATCACGCTTCGCTGCCCGCGCAGGTGCGGTGGAGAACTCTCCCGGCTTCGAGCAGTTCATGCTGATGCGGCCCGTGGAGGGAGACACGCGCTACTTCGTGCTCACCCAGTGGGAGAGCGAGGAGGCGTTCCAGAACTGGATGTCGAGCAGGGACTTCGCCAAGGGCCACGCAAACGCCGGTGAGTCCGATGCTGGTTCCTCGAGTAGCTCTGCGGGCGACTCCGGCGGTGACCAGGGCGGTGCGCCCGGTACCGGCTCGGGTGGTCCGCCGCCGGTTGCCTCGGGCAGCTCCCTTCTCGCCTTCGAGGTCGTCGAACAGATCCCACACCCCGGTAGCTGACGTGCGGGTCTGCGTGGTCGGATCCGGCGGGCGAGAGCATGCTCTTGCGTCTGTGCTGTCGCGCACCGCCGAGGTGGTGGTCACACCGGGCAACCCGGGTATCCCCGGTTCGGTCGACACAGAGCCCGAGGCCATCGAGGCCGACCTGTTCGTGATAGGTCCGGAGGCACCGCTCGTCGACGGACTCGCCGATCGACTGAGGGCGGCCGGTCGGCTCGTGTTCGGCCCCGGTGCCGATGGCGCCCAACTCGAGGGCTCCAAGGCATGGATGAAGGAGCTCCTGGTCGACGCCGGTGTGCCCACCGCCGCGCATGGTGCCTTCACCGATGTGCAGCGCGCGATGCAATTCCTCGACACGATGGCACCGCCCTTTGTCGTGAAGACCGACGGTCTTGCTGCCGGCAAGGGCGTGTTGGTGACCGAGTCACTCACAGAGGCACGCAATGCGGTGGAGGACTATCTGTCGGGTGCCGCCTTCGGTGACGCCGGCCGACGTCTGGTGATCGAGGAAGGGCTCGTCGGTCCCGAGCTCTCCGTGCTGGCGATCTGCGACGGCGAACGAGCATGGGCGCTGCCGCCGGCCCGGGACTTCAAGCGTGCCCTGGAAGGCGACGAGGGGCCGAACACCGGTGGCATGGGGGCCTACAGCCCGGTGCCGGCTGCACCCGCAGAGCTGCTCGATGTCGTGATGGGGGACTTCGTGGAGCCCACCCTCGCCACGTTGCGGAGCCGGGGGATCGACTACCGCGGTGTGCTCTATGCAGGCCTGATGCTCACGCCGAGTGGCCCGAAGATGCTCGAGTACAACGTGCGCTTCGGTGATCCCGAGACCCAGGTCGTGCTGCCGCGACTGGAATCCGATCTTGCAGCCCTCCTCGCCGGTGCTGCCGCCGGAGGACTCGACACGCCGATCACCTGGAGCGACGACGCAGTGGTCACCGTCGTGTGTGCCAGCGAGGGCTATCCGACCGCCCCGCGCACCGGCGACCCGATCTCCGGCCTCGATGCGGCGATGGCTATCGACGGTGTCGAAGTGTTCTGCGCGGGGGTCGCGGCCGATGGCGACTCGCTGGTGACCTCAGGCGGCCGCGTGCTCAACGTGACCGGACGCGGCCCCACGATCGCCGATGCGCGCGCCCGTGCGATGGCCGGCGTTGCCGAGATCTCGTGGCCGGGCATGCAGTACCGAAGCGACATTGCCCTGGATGCATCGGCGGTTTCGTCCTGAGCACCACCGGACACCGCAGCGGTCCGCCGGTTGTCGGAATCCTCGGTGGGGGCCAGCTTGCGCGCATGCTCACCGAGGCTGCGACACCATTGGGAGTGCACGTTCGGGTGTTGGTGGCCGACGGCGAGGAGGGTGCCAGCGAGGTGGCGCCGGATGTCGTCACCGGATCCGCTGATGACGGCAACGCGCTGTTGTCGTTCGCTGCGGACGTGGATGTGGTCACGATCGACCACGAGAACGTTGACCACGACACCCTCGCGTCGTTGGAGGCAGCGGGCACCGCAGTGCGTCCGTCGGTGCACACCCTTCGTTACTCCGACAAGGCCCACCAGAGGACACACTTCGCCGCCGCGGATCTGCCGGTTCCCGAATTCGAGGTGGTGGACCCTGAGGGTGCCGGAGCGCGCGAATCCATGCAGGCGTTCGCCGCGCGCCATGGCGACCGGCTGGTGGCGAAGGCGTCGCGGGGTGGATACGACGGGCGCGGAGTGTGGATGCTCGAAGCCGACCAGATCCCGGGTTTCATCGAGTCCTATTCCGGCGCGCCGCTGGTGCTGGAGCCGGTGCTGGAGCTGGAGATCGAGTTGGCGGTGCTCGTCGCCCGCAATCCAAGCGGCGAAGTGCGTACCTGGCCGGTGCTCGAGACAATCCAGGTCGACGGCATGTGCGACGAGGTCGTGTACCCGGCTGGAGTCCCCGCAGCGCTGGAGGCCACCGCAAGAGAGGTGGCGGCCGGTGTGGCAGAGGTGACCGACGCGGTCGGCGTTCTCGCAGTGGAGCTGTTCGTCGTTGGCGGCGAAGTGTTGGTCAACGAGATCGCGCCCAGGGTCCACAACTCCGGTCACATGAGCATCGAGGCGTTCGGGACCTCACAATTCGAACAGCACCTGCGGGCGGTGCTCGACTGGCCGCTGGGCCCCACCGAACCGCTCGCGCCGGTGGCTGTCATGGCGAATGTCGTCGGCACGCCGCACGCCGATCCCCGCGAGCGTCAACACGTGGCGTTGGCAGAGGTTCCCGGCGCCCATGTGCATCTGTACGGCAAGACCCCACGTGACAAACGCAAGATCGGCCATGTGACCGTTCTCGGCGCCGACCGCGACGCCGTACGCCGTGATGCCGGAGCAGCTGCGACGCTGCTCGCCGATGGCCCCCTACCATGACGTCATGACCGGGCCGACCCCATGACCGAGCCGACCTCACGAGCCGGAACTCCGCCTGTCGGAATCATCATGGGCAGCAGCTCCGATGCGCCCGTCATGGCCGAGGCCGCCGAGGTGCTTGCAGAACTCGAGGTTGAGACCGAGGTGCACGTGGTGTCGGCCCACCGGAGTCCGGAGCGGATGGTCTACTACGCACGTGAAGCCCGCGAGAGGGGACTGTCGGTGATCATTGCCGGCGCGGGGGGTGCCGCCCACCTGCCCGGAATGGTGGCGGCGCTCACGACGCTTCCGGTGATCGGTGTGCCGGTGCCGAGCAAGCATCTCGCTGGCCAGGACTCGCTGCTGTCGATCGCGCAGATGCCTTCAGGAGTGCCCGTCGCAACGATGGCCATCGGAGGTGCCCGAAATGCCGGGCTGATGGCAGCACGCATACTCGCCACCTCGGATGATTCCCTGGCCGATCGGCTCGAGGACTTCAGGCAGGGCCTGATCACCCATTCACTCGAACAGGACGCCTCATTGCAGCAGCCCTGACCCAACGGTCGATCAGAACTTTTTCGACCAACCGCCTGCCGATTCGGCATCGACGTCTCCGGTGAGCCAGGCCTCATCGGTCTCGTCCTGCACCACCACAGGTGCGGGTTCGGGAACAGGCTCGGTCTGGTTGGACCGGTCCTTCAGACGTTGTTTCACCTGGCGTTGGGCCAGGCGCGGCCGACCGGTGTGCTGGTGGCTCACCCCTCCGGCCTCGAGCGCACATGCGATGCACAGTGGGGGCTTCTTGAGCCCGAACGGAAATACAACGCATTCACGGCAGAACTCGTGCCCACATCGACCACAGACGTGGTCGGACAGGGCCATCGGGTGCTGTACACAGGACGCCACGAAACAGGGATCGGCGCGAATGTCCGGATACTTGACCGTTCAGCACCCAAGAAATCCCGAGTCGCCTCAGGGGATGCGCGAGAGGGGAACATTCATCTCGAGGAATCTCTGTCTTTCGCCGGTTCCGGCGGCGAAGCGCACCGGCTCTCCCGATGGTCGCCTCGCCCATCCACTCGACTCCTCGGGCGCCTGGCGCGCGAGCGGGTGCGTGACTTGGGCGAGAATGGCCCTGTGAGTGAAACCTCTGTGATTCCGAACGTGCTCGCCGGCCGCTACGCCAGCGCCGAGATGGTCGAGATCTGGTCTCCGGAGCACAAGGTGGTCCTGGAGCGTCAGCTGTGGCTGGCAGTGATGCGTGCGCAGGCCGACCTCGGAATCGACATTCCGGCCGCCGCCATCGCGGACTACGAGTCGGTGATCGGTCAGGTGGATCTCGTCTCGATCGCCGAGCGCGAACGGGTCACCCGCCACGATGTCAAGGCCAGGATCGAGGAGTTCTCCGATCTGGCCGGCCACGAGTACGCGCACACGGCGATGACCTCGCGTGATCTCACCGAGAACGTGGAGCAGCTACAGGTACGCAGGTCAATGGAGCTTCTCCGCGACCGCTGCGTTGCCGTCCTCGTCCGTCTGGCCGAGTTGGCGGTCGAACACTCGCAAACCGTGATGGTTGGTCGCAGCCACAACGTCGCTGCGCAGGCAACGACGCTCGGCAAGCGATTCGCCTCGGCTGGTGAAGAGCTGTTGTTGGCATTGTCGGCGTTGCGCTCGCTGATCGACTCCTATCCCCTGCGCGGCCTGAAGGGGCCGGTGGGGACCCAACAGGACCAACTCGATCTGCTCGATGGCGACACCGATGCGGTCGACCGCCTCGAGGCTTCGGTGGCACGCCACCTCGGCTTTGAGGGCGTGCTGGGCAGCGTCGGGCAGGTGTATCCCCGCTCGCTCGACCTGCAGGTTGTCTCGACTCTGGCCCAACTTGTTGCCGGCCCGGCATCGCTGGCCACGACGATCAGGCTGATGGCCGGCAACGAGCTGGTCACCGAAGGTTTTGCGGAGGGCCAGGTCGGATCCTCCGCCATGCCCCACAAGATGAACTCGCGAAGTTGCGAACGGATCTCCGGATTCAGGGTGATACTCAACGGACACCTGACCATGGCGTCCGGCCTTGCAGGCGAGCAGTGGAACGAGGGCGACGTGTCGTGCTCGGTCGTGCGCCGGGTGCTGCTGCCCGATGCCTGCTTCGCCGCTGACGGCGTGTTCGAGACCACGCTCGACGTACTCGGCGGCTTCGGCGCCTACCCGGCGGTGATCGACCGGGAGCTGCGTCGCTATCTGCCGTTTCTCGCAACGACGAGCATCCTCACCGAGGCCGTGCGATCAGGTGTCGGTCGTGAGTCTGCCCATGAGGCCATCAAGGAACACGCAGTGGCTGTGGCGCTCGAAATGCGCGAGACCGCTGCGAGGCAGAACGACCTGATGGATCGGTTGGCCGCCGACCCCAGGCTCGGGTCCGATCCGGAGAGGCTCCGTGGCGCAATCGCGGATCCGTTGGCATTCGTGGGACGAGCCCCCGAGCAGGTGGCGGCGTTCGCCGCGCGTGTGTCGGAGCTGGCAGGGGAGTTCCCCGAGGCAGCCCGATACGAAGGTGGGGCGATCCTGTGAGTGACGGGTCGATTCGTGTGGACCTTCCTCACGTGCACAGTGGCAAGGTCCGTGACCTCTACGACGCCGGCAACGACCGACTGCTGATGGTGGCGAGTGATCGATTGAGTGCGTTCGACGTGGTCATGGCCGAGCCCGTTCCCGACAAGGGCCGGGTGCTGACAGCCATGTCCACGTGGTGGTTCAGGGAACTCACCGATGTCGTCGGCAGCCATCTCATCGCAACGGATCTTCCCCGGTTGCCCAAGGTTGCCCGGCGACCGGAGTTGGCAGGGCGCGTGATGCTGTGCAGCCGGGCCGAGATGTTGCCGATCGAATGCATCGTGCGGGGCTTCGTCGCAGGTTCGGCGTGGAAGGAATACCGAGACTGCGGCACCATTCACCACACGGCTGCACCGAGCGGTATGGCCGAGGCTGACCGACTGCCCAAGCCGATGTTCACGCCGTCGACGAAGGCCGCCGTTGGCGACCATGACGAGAACATCGACTTCGACGCCGCGGTGAAGATCGTCGGCCCCGAGGTCGCAGAGATCGCGAGGGAGGTGAGCCTGGCGATCTTCGAACGCGCGTCGCGTCGAGCCGAGGACGCGGGCTTCCTGTTGGCCGACACGAAGTTCGAGCTCGGTTTCGTCACCCACGCTGATGGCACTCGTGAGCTCGTGGTGGCGGACGAAGTGCTCACGCCGGATTCGTCACGGTTCTGGGCGGTCGAGGACTGGTCGCCCGGGTCGACCCCGCACGGCTTCGACAAGCAACCGGTTCGTGACTACCTCGAGGGTCTCGACTGGAACAAGACCCCTCCGCCGCCGTCGTTGCCCGACGAGGTCGTGGCGGCCACCGCAGCGCGCTACCGAGATGCCTATGAGCGAATCTGCTCGCAATCCCTCGATGACTGGCCCGGCGCGTCCTGAAGATTCGTCGGGGCGGCGATGGCTGTGACCAAGCGGCATGACCCGTCGCTGCGTTGTGCAACAGTGGGTCCATGACCTTCGATGTGGTTGTGGAAGTGAAGCTCCGGGAAGGCGTAGCTGACCCCCAGGGCGCGACCATCGAGCGGGCGCTTCCCGCGCTCGGCTTCGACGGGGTGAGCGGGGTTTCGGTCGGCAAGTCCATCCGGTTTCGGCTCTCCGGAGCAGACGAGGACGCGGCGCGCTCAGAGGTTGACGACCTGTGTCACCGCTTTCTCTCCAACCCGGTGATCGAGGACAGCACGGTCACCTTGTCGGTGGTCGACTGATGCCGACCAAGGTCGCAGTGGTCCGGTTCCCGGGCACCAACTGTGAGTTCGATGTCGCCGAAGCGGTGCAGTCGCTCGGCGGGCAGGCCGAGTTGGTGTTCCATGACAGCACCGACCTCCGAGGTGCTGACTGTGTGGTGATCGCAGGTGGGTTCGCCCATGGGGACTACTTGCGACCGGGCGCAATAGCCCGGTTCTCTCCCGTGATGGACGCCGTTGCAAGTCATGCAGCTGATGGCGGTGCCGTCGTTGGCATCTGCAATGGCTTTCAGGTCCTCACCGAATGCCACTTGCTTCCGGGCGCGCTTCAGAAGAACGCCGGGTTGAAGTTCCGATGCGCCGAAGCAGAAATCCGTGTGGAGACAACGAACTCTGTGCTGACTTCCAGCAGTGGCGTCGGCGATGTGTTGTCGATACCCATCAATCACTTCGAGGGCAACTACACCTGCTCACCAGACACACTTGCGGAACTAAATGAAGATGACAGGGTGGTGTTTCGATACGTCACCAACCCGAATGGATCAGTCGACGACATTGCGGGCATCTGCAATGAAGGGCGCAACGTTGTGGGACTCATGCCTCACCCTGAGCGGGCCTGCCATCCATTGCTGGGTTCCAATGACGGAGTGGCGATGTTCGAATCACTACTGGCCGCTCCGCTGGCGACTGCCTGACGCGCCGTTCTTTGACTCCCGGGCCCAACCCCGAGTCTCTAGCGGGAGATGCCGGCAGC
This sequence comes from Microthrixaceae bacterium, assembly GCA_051011615.1. Lineage (GTDB taxonomy): Bacteria > Actinomycetota > Acidimicrobiia > Acidimicrobiales > Microtrichaceae > JBPCTP01. The sequence continues at coordinate 10,165 of JBPCTP010000387.1, forward strand.
CTTCAGAACAGCGGCGGAAACCCCGACCTCGCGCCAGGCTGCGTAGCTGATTCCCTTGCGCTCGCTGTAGGCGGCTGCAACCGATACGAAGTCCTTCTCGAGCTCGCCGATATCTGAATCGGACTCCATGTTTGCCAACTCGGCTGTGAGGTCGAGCCGTTGCTGGGCCATCGTCAGCTTGTTGAGTGGATCGGCGCCGTCGATGGTGGCGTCGATCTCGGCAAGCTTCTTTCGGATGCTTTCCGGCGTGCGCTTGCGGCCTCTCTTGGGCTTGTTCTGCTCGAGAGCCTGCAAGTAGTTCTTCACCACTCGACCCTCGGCGCGACCTTGTGCCATCGCCTGCTTGTGAGAGTCCGAAACCTGCCGCTTTGCCATGAATGAGTTCTACTCGTTCTGGATGCTTCCATACAAGTAATGATGTGTTTCGGACAATCTGCACTTGAGGTAAAAGGTCACCTCATTGCGTGAACTGCGTGCTCACCCGTTTCTGT
>JBPCTP010000388.1:0-3502 GCA_051011615.1 Microthrixaceae bacterium
TTCCAAGGCCCCCAGGGTCGAATTCTGGCGCCATGTCACCCTGCTGCCGAGTCGGGTGGCCGGATTTACCACGATGCCCGAGGTGTGGAAGATGGCCAGGCCGGGACCGGCCTCCACATGCGGTGGCAACTCGAGGCCGAGGAGTGCCAGCCACGCGAATGCGTAGGCCAGTTCGGCAACCTTCGCGATCGGACGCGGCAGGCGAAGGCGTGCGAGTTGTGCGAGTCGGAAGCCGGTGACGGCCAGCGCACCCCTGGGATTCCCACGGTTTGCCGCCAGGTCGTGCTTCAGGGCCACCAGTGGAGAGGACCGGTCAGGACTGTCGGCAGCACGATCGAGGTCGTTGTTCACGTAGTCGAGTGTCGCACCGAAAGCGAAGCGCTCCCAACCTCTGCGGGATGCAGGGCTGGGAGCGCTTCGGAAACGTCTCGATTGCGGGTGCCCGAGTCAGCCGCCGCCCGCAGGCGACACCACCGGGAATCCTGCAATGTGATGCGGCTGCTTGCCGCAGCGGTATTACTTGCCCGACTTGGCGCGGGCCTTGAGCTTGGCGCCTGCGGAGACCTTGGCGGCGTTCGCTGCGGGAACGTCGATCTCCTCGCCGGTCTGCGGGTTGCGTGCCTTGCGGGCCTTGCGGTGGGTCTGCTCGAACTTGAGGAAGCCGGGGATGGTCAGGGCATCATCGCCCTTGGCGACGACGTCGCCGGCGATGCTCTCGAACTCATCGAGCACGGACTGCACGCTGGACTTTGGAAGGTCCGTGCGCTGGGCGATTGTCTCCACCAATTCGGTCTTGTTCATTTTGATCCTCCTGGACGACCCCTCGAGGCCGCTCTTGCGGGCTGATTACAACCATGTGATTAGCACGGATTCCGTCCACAACACGGGATTTTGGTGGGTTTCCTGACTTCCACGGCGTAGAAGACCACTCTCCGCGCGCATGTCTTCAGAGGCGAAACCGCCGAATTCGACGCGACTCAACCCTCATCAAGCGCGAACTCAACCCGCATCGAGCGCGGTGCGGTACTCCCCCACTGTCTCGGCGACAGCCTCCGGTGAGCGAGTCTGAAGCGCTCGACGCACGACCGCGGAGCCGATGACGACACCGTCGGCAACCTCGCACACCTCCACCGCCTGCTCTGGTGATCCGATCCCGACTCCGACCAGCACCGGTTTGTCCGTCGCCGCCTTGCAGCGGCGTGCGATGTCCACGGCGCTGGATGCCAGCTCGGCACGCTCGCCAGTGACACCGAGCAGTCCCACGGCGTAGACGAAACCGCCCGCCCGCTCGGCTATGCGTTCGATTCGTTCCCCACTGCCCGTCGGTGCGGCCAACATGACTGTCTCCACACCGACCGCGTCGGCGGCTGTGCACCAGGGCCCCGACTCCTCGAGCGGTATGTCGGGCAGGATCGCCGCAGCTACTCCGGCAGACGCCATGGTCGAGGCGAATCGTTCCCAGCCGAAGCGGTAGACGAGGTTCGCATACGTCATGACTGCCAGCGGCAGGTCGAAATCCAGTCGTGCGAGCTGTTCGAGTATTCCTGCCGGCGTCGCCCCCGCATCGAGCGCCAGCTCTGAGGCCTCCTGGATGACGGGGCCATCCATCACCGGATCAGAGAACGGGATTCCGACCTCGATGGCATCAGCGCCGGCGGCAGCGATTGCGGACAGCGTGGTTGTCCAGTCCGCCGGTGGAAGCTGGGGAAGACCACCGGTGAGGTAGGGCACGAGGCAGCGCCCACCGGCGTCGATGCGTGCTTCCAGAGCTGCTTGCAGGCTCACATCCGGTCCGCCAGTACGTCCATCATCTGACCGACGTCCTTGTCTCCCCTGCCGGACAGGTTCACCAGCACCGTCGTGCCGGCCAGTGCCTCGCGCTCGCGAGAAACCCATGCGAGGGCATGGGCGCTCTCGAGGGCTGGAATGATCCCCTCGGATCGGCTCAGCAGCACGAAGGCGTCCACCACCTCCGCGTCGCTCACCGCTTCGTAGCGAGCACGCCCGGTGTCGGCCAGATGGCTGTGTTCGGGGCCGACGCCGGGATAGTCCAGGCCCGCGGAGATCGACTCCGCCTCGCTGACCTGTCCCCATTCGTCCTGCATCAGGTAGCTGAGCATCCCGTGCACGATCCCCGGTGTTCCGTGGCCGACCGCAGCGCCGCCGGCGGGCTCCACGCCGACCAGATCCACATCGGCGATCTCCGCGAATCCCGAGAAGATGCCCGCAGCGTTCGAGCCTCCCCCGACACAGGCGACCACGGCGTCGGGCATGGTGCCTGTGAGGGCCAGCACCTGCTCGCGGGCCTCGTTTCCGGTGACCCGGTGGAACTCGCGGACCATCCACGGGTACGGATGGGGCCCCATCACCGAGCCGAGGCAGTAGTGGGACTGCTCGACGGTGGCCACCCAATCGCGCATGGCCTCATTGACAGCATCCTTGAGGGTGCGGCTTCCACTAACCGCCGGCACGACTTCTGCTCCGAGTAGCCGCATGCGGAACACGTTGAGCTCCTGGCGGGCCATGTCGACCTCGCCCATGTAGACCATGCATTCCTGGTCCAACAGTGCCGCCGCGGTGGCCGTGGCCACACCGTGTTGGCCCGCACCGGTCTCCGCCACGACGCGCGTTTTGCCCATACGTTTCGCCAGCAACGCCTGGCCGAGCACGTTGTTGATCTTGTGGCTGCCCGTGTGGTTCAGATCCTCGCGCTTGAGCAACACGCGGACGCCGAGTTCACGGGACAGGTTCTCGCATTCGGTCACAGGGCTGGGGCGACCCGCGTAGGTTGCCAGGAGGCCATCCAGCTCGCTGCGGAACGCAGTATCAGCCCATGCCTTTCGAAACGCGGCCTCGAGCTCAACAAGAGCCGGCATGAGGGTCTCGGGAACGAACCGACCACCGAACTCGCCGAAGCGACCGCTCGGGTCAGGCTCGCCCATCACCTCCGATGAGAAGGTTTCAGAGGGCTTGGACACGACGATCACAGTAGCGCCGCACAGAGGGGAGGCCTCAGCGCGTTCAGGCCGCTCGTCAGTCTCCTTGTTCGGCCCAATCGAAGGGAGCCCGGCGATCGAGGTCGCCCGCATCGCCGCCGGTGATGTCGAACGCAGGCGAGGGATCGGCTTCCCGTGCGGCCTTGATGAACGCGTGGACCTTCACCGGGTCCTTGCGCGTCGGATCGCCGCTCGCCTGCACCCCGGTGGACACATCCACTCCCCATGGACGCACCGTTGCGATGCCGTCCGCCACGTTGGTGGGCGAGAGCCCACCTGCGAGGACCACCCGCCTGCCGATGGGAATGGACTCGGCGAGTGACCAGTCGAACACGTGGCCCGAACCCGGCACCTCGGCATCGATCAGAACAGCGTCGGCAGCGTATTCATCGAGGTGGCCGAGCCCCGGGTCTCCGGCGGAGAAGCCGACGAACAACACCTTGGCGACCGATCTCACCTTCTCGGCGTCCGCGGGCGTCTCGTGACCGTGCAGCTGTGCACCCGAC
>JBPCTP010000389.1:0-7350 GCA_051011615.1 Microthrixaceae bacterium
GCAGTTGGCGTTGGGGCGACGGTCTTCGATGTAGCCCATCTTGTCCTGTGCGACCTGCCACGGAATGCGGATCGAGGCGCCGCGATCGGACACGCCGTAGCGGAACTCACTGAAGTGTGCGGTCTCGTGAAGCCCGGTGAGCCGGTCCTCGTAGCCGTGGCCGTAGCCGTCGAGATGCTCCTCGACCTTGCCCGGAGCACCGATTGCCTCACACGCTGCGATGATCGAGTCGTAGTCCTCGCGCATCTTGTTGGTGGAGAAGTTGGTGTGGCAGCCCGCGCCGTTCCAGTCACCCTGGATGGGCTTGGCGGAGATCGAGGCGTTCACGCCGAACTCCTCGGCGATGCGATACAGCAGGTAGCGCGCCATCCACATCTGGTCGCCGACGGCGAGCGTGCCGACCGGTCCGATCTGGTACTCCCACTGTCCGAGCATGACCTCGGCGTTGGTGCCCGAGATGGCGATTCCCGCCTTCATGCAAGCAGTGGTGTGAGCCTCGACGATGTCGCGGCCTGCGATCTCGACCGCTCCCACTCCGCAGTAGTACGGACCCTGGGGTGCCGGGTAGTAGTAACCCTCGACGGGCCATCCGAGCGGACGACCTTCCTCGAAGAACGTGTACTCCTGCTCCATGCCGAACCAGCACTCGTAGTCGGCGAACTGGGCGTCGATCTCGGCGCACGCCGCACGTGTGTTGGTGGGATGCGGCTCCATGGTCTCCGGAAGGAGCACCTCGCAGAGAACGAGCACGTCGTCGCCGCCGCGGAGTGGATCCGGCACCGTGTAGACCGGCTTGAGAACACAGTCGGAGTTCTCACCGGTCGCCTGGTTGGTGGACGAGCCGTCGAAGCCCCAGATACCGGGCTCCTTGCCGTCTTCGTAGATCCTGGTCTTGGAGCGCATGAGTGGCACGGGCTCCGTGCCATCGATCCAGATGTATTCAGCCCTGTAAGCCACTGGTTCACCTTTTCCTGGTTGTGGGAACGCCTGGGCGGTCCCGGCCCGATGTTCAGAGATTTCCACGGTTGGGCACCTTCGTGCACTTCCTCGTGGATCACCAACACGCTGGCCGCCGGCGATTTCGCATCCGTTGCCCGATTGTGAACGGCGCGTTAACAGCTCTCGGGCAGTGTGGCCCGGTGCTTGCGGTGCCAAGATGGACCCACCCCCCGAACACCGCCGAGTCTCCAGGACGCCCAATGCAACAACGACAGGACTATGTACTTCGCATGGTCGAGGAGAGGCGCGTGCGCCTCGTGCGACTGTGGTTCACCGACGTGCTCGGCCAGCTCAAGTCGGTGGCGATCTCACCGGTGGAACTCGAGGCCGCCTTCGACGAGGGCGTGCAGTTCGACGGCTCGGCGATCGACGGATTCAGCCGCCTCCAGGAAAGCGACGTGCTGGCGCTGCCCGACCCGAACTCCTTCCAGCTCATGGCGCCCGAGGGCTCCGAGATGACGGCCCGGATCTTCTGTGACATCGCGAACCTCGATGGCACACCCTTCGAGGGCGATCCGCGCCAGGTGCTGCGACGCAACCTTGCTGCCGCAGCCGACGCCGGTTTCGAGTTCATGTGCGCTCCCGAAGTGGAGTTCTTCTACCTGGAACGTCCTGAGCCGGGCGTCGCGCCGGCGCCGCTGGATGACGCCAGCTACTTCGACCTCACTGTCTTCGACGAGAACAGCCATATAAGGCGTCGCACCATCCAGCGACTGGAGGCCACGGGCATCCCGGTCGAGTACTCCTTCCACGAGGATGCTCCGTCGCAGCACGAGATCGACCTGCGCTACACCGACGCGCTCGCCATGGCCGACAACGTCATGGCGCTGCGCATGATCGTGCGAGAGGTGGCCATGGCTTCGGGGGTGCATGCCACTTTCATGCCCAAACCCATGGAGGGCGTGCAGGGCTCCGGCATGCACACGCACCTCTCACTGTGGAACGCGGATGGAAACGCGTTCTATGACCCCGAGGCGACGGACCGACTCTCCCCGATCGCTCGGGCCTTCATAGCCGGGGTGCTCATACACGCCTCGGAGCTGACGGCCATCACCAACCAACTCGTGAACTCCTACAAGCGGTTGGTGGCAGGGTTCGAGGCCCCGGTGAACATCTCATGGGCCCACAACGACCGAGGTGCCCTTGTGAGAGTGCCCGTGCCGAAACGGAGCAAGGAGCGGGAGGGTACGCGAATCGAGTACCGGGCCCTCGACCCATCCTGCAATCCCTACCTCGCGTTCTCGGTGTTGCTGGCCGCAGGTCTCAAGGGGATCTCGGAGGGGTACGAACTCGGCGACGAGTCGACGGCTGTTCTGTCGGCCGAGGCCTACCGGCCCGGCACACCCGGCCTGCTGCCGGCCAACCTGTCCGAGGCCCTCGACGAGATGGAACGCTCGGAGCTGGTGAGGTCCGCCCTCGGGGAACACATCTTCGAGTGGTTCCTGCGAAACAAGCGATCGGAATGGGGCGACTACCGAACCCACGTGTCTACCTTCGAGCTGGACCGATACCTGCGGGCATGGTGACCAGGTGCAACCCGTACTGATCTGGCCCGAACCTGCACCTGCGGACCTCGTGCGCGTGCTCGAGTTCGCGGGCATTCCCTGGGCATCGGTCGCCGGGGATGCCGAGGTGCGCGACGGGGTGTGGTCTGCCGCACTCGTCTCCGCAGAAGAGCAGCCCGCAACTGCCTTCGCAATGGCCGCCCAGCTGCGCCGTGGTGACCTCTCCGTCGGACCGGTGCTGTTGCTGCTGCGCGGGTCACAGTTGGGTGACCTCGACGGTCGCCACGACGCGTTCGACGACTTCTGTGTGGTGCCGGCGCATCCCTCGGAACTCGAAGCACGGGTGCGCCATCTGCTGTCCGCCGACGGAGGGCTGGAGCTGCCCCCCGAGGTGGTCGAATACGAATCGCTGCTGCTGAACCTGGAGACATACCAGGCCTCCATCGACAGTCGGCCACTCGACCTCACCTACATGGAGTACGAGTTGCTCAAGTTCTTTGCATCGAACCCCGGCCGGGTGTTCACCCGCGAGGTGTTGCTGTCGAGGGTCTGGGGCTACGAGTACTACGGCGGTGCCCGAACGGTCGACGTCCACGTGCGGCGCCTCAGGGCGAAGCTCGGTGAAGAACACGCCGGGCTGATCCAGACCGTGCGATCCGTGGGATACAAGTTCGGCGAGTCGCGCTGGGGCAGCTAGTCGGTCGATGCCGGGCCGGCCTCGACCGGGCGCGGATGATCAGACGTTGAGGTCCAACAGCTCACTGTCCTCGTTGCGGTACTCGCCTTCCATCCGAAGCGAGTGACCAAGGATCACCGATACCACGCCACCGGTGATGATGACCGCGACGGGTATGGCGATGACGAGCGCTATGACGATGAGCAACGGACCCATGTGGACAGTCTGCCCGATACCGGTGCCGACGCACCACACCCGCGGCCGATCAGATCACCGACGTGCCCAGAGGCCAGTCGGGTTCGTAACCATGGTGGCGCCACAGGGCTGCCGCAGTGGCGGTGAACACCGCGTCGCTCACCGCGACCGGTGAACCTGACCCGTGGGCCCGCACGGCAACGTGCGGGAGCTCGGATGCGGACAGGATGCCGAGGGAGCGGATCGTGAGATCCTGCACCTCTCCATCGGGATTCACGGCCAGACCCTCGGCGGTGACCCAGCCGGCCGCCATGTGAACTGCCCCGATCACATAGGAACCGAGCACCGCTTCATCGAGCACGTCGCCCGCGTGCACGTCGACCTCGATCACTCCCGGAACACCAGCGGTGCCACCCGTAGCTGCGTCAGCGTCGATGCGAACCCTGGCCCTGGCGCCCGTGGGCAACTCGACGGTCACCTCTTCGCCGCTGATCCCGCCGATCGGACTGTCGGCACCGGCGGCCATCGCCAGACAGAAGGCCTCGGCCCAACCCGTGGCTCGCATCGAGGCGCTCGTGTCAGGTCCCGGCAACTCCTCCGGGCGCACTTCCAGGTTCGGAGCCGCCATGCGAACTGCCTGCAGGACCGCCTCGAACGACGCAGGAATCGCTGCCATGGAGAGCTGACCAGTGCCATCGGCGCGCATCCCCGCCGCGACCGGCGGCCGCTTCGGTCCGTGGCGCACCACATCTTCTCGACTCCACATGGCCAGCACGGTTCGGCCATGGGAGTCAGCGAGACGCCGGGCCACCTGCGGCAAGGGACTGTTCAACTTGGCACCGAAGGCCCCGCCGTTGGCAAGTGGGTCTGAGGGTTCGCCGCCGGGTTCGCACCAGGCCGAGTCGACCTCGAGATAGCCGGGCTCCACCCACGAGGTCCTCAGGGTGGCAGCCCAATCACCCGGCGGCACCCCCAAGGGCGGTTCGGCTTCGAGAGTGCTTCGCCGTCCCTGAACCCGTGCGGCGGCAGCCCGCGCCCCGGCGAGCGTCTCGGCAACCATCCACTCCCCGTCGTCGTTGCACAGGGCGATCAGTGCATCCTTCGGCGCCGTGTCGGCAGCGAAACCACCGCGTCCGAGGATCGCGTTGCGGTCCACCCGTTGACGAACCCCACCCTCCAGCTGAGCCCTCTGAGACGCGTCGGATTCGGCGCTGCCCAGATTTTCTGACGATGACGCCCCGAGCCCGACGAATTGGTTCGGATCTGACATCACGGCACACGCGGCATCTCGAATTCCCTGCCATCCGGTGCACCGGCAGAGGTGGGCCGCGAGGCTTCGACAAACCTCCGACGCGCTGTCTCCCTCCATACGTTGGGCCGAGTGGTCCTGTCTCTCCAGCAGCTTGCTCCGTCGGTCTTCCAGGCGCATGACGATGCCCGGTGTGCAGAACCCGCACTGAGAACCCCCGTGGGCGCCCAGTGCTTCCGCCCAATCGTTCGCGACGTCCTCGTCGAGTCCTTCGAGCGTGACCACCTCTCGACCCGACACTCTCCTCGCCGGCGTCACACAGGCCACGCGGGCCTTGCCATCGACGAGGACCGTGCAGCAGCCACATTGGCCCTGTGGAGCACATCCATCCTTGGCGGTGGTGATACCGAACTCACCTCGGAGAACATCGAGAAGGCTCCACTTCTCGTCGCCCGGGTCGAAACCCACCTGGCGTCCGTTGAGGATGAACTCGATGGCCATCGGCTCAGTGTTGCACCCAGGCCCTCCAGCCACCGCGGCGAGCCGTGCAGCTACCGGCGTGCTGTGGAGGCCATCAGCGGCCGGCCCTCCGACTCGGAGTGCACAGTGAGCGGCCGGTACCTTCGGGGACCGTGAGAAGAGTCCACGGATCGCGAAACAGCCCGAACCAAAGAGCAGGGCATGCGCCTGGTGGCGGAATCGGCTCGGCGCAGCGAGTTGGGCGCACCGGACTGAGCCTGTCGCGACGGAACCTCCTGCTCGGTGCCGGCGGTGCAGCGACAGCAGCCGGGTTGGCCGCCTGCGCATCCGGCGGCGAGTCGAGCGTGCCGCTGTCCTCGGAGTCCGGCAACGCCCTGATCGCGGCCTTTCCGCAGTCTGCTCCCCACATTCCCGTCGGCATTCCCACGCGACTCCCCTTCATGATCTCCGATGCCGAGGGAGTGCCCTATGAGACCCTCGACGGCGAGGTCGGCTTCGCGGTCGTCAAGGACGGACAGGAGGTGGCCTCCGAGGTCGTCGCCCCACGCTCGGAGGGAATCCCCCGGGCCTACCTTCCGCTCAACGTCCAACTGGACGAAGCCGGCATCTACGACGTCATCGCGACCTACCAGGGCAACCCCATCGAAAGCCGCTTCGAGGTGTTCGCCCCCGAAGAGGTCGAATCACCTGTGGTGGGTCAGCAGCTGCCACCTGCATTCACGGCCACGAACCTGAACCCCGGCCTCATCGATCCGATGTGCACGCTCGTGCCCCAGTGCCCCTTCCACGAGGTGAACCTCCAGGATGCCACCGGCACCGGAACTCGCATTGCGCTGCTGGTGGCCACCCCGGCGTTCTGCCAGACGGCCTTCTGCGGACCCACGCTGGGCAACCTCGTCGACCTGGCATCCGATCGCGAAGACCTGATCGTGATTCACTCGGAGGTCTACCAGCGACCCAAGTTGGAATCGAGTGACCTGTCCGCAGCCCAGCTGGCTCCGGTGCCCGACGCCTACGGTCTGGCGATCGAGCCCGTGTTGTACGTCACCGACGCACGGAGCACGATCACGGCTCGTGCAGATGCCTTGATCGACCGCTCGGAGATGGAAGAACTGCTCGCCTGAGTGCCCGAAGGCGTCGGGTCAGCTGAAGGACTGGCCGCAGCCGCAGGTGCGCTGTGCGTTGGGGTTGGTGATCGAGAATCCCGACTGCTCGAGGCCGTCAGCGAAGTCGAGGGTGGCACCCTCCAGGAGTTGGGCGCTCGACGGGTCGACGATCACCGTCACCCCACCGAACTCACCCTTTTGGTCGTCGGATTCGACCTGGCTGTCGAGGAACATGTCGTAGGAGAAGCCCGAGCATCCACCGGGACGCACTGCAACTCGCAACGCAAGGCTCGAGTCACCCTCGGCCTCGATGAGCTGGCCGACCTTGCTGGCTGCGGCATCGGTCATCGTGATCATCTCGCGTACCTCCGAAAGCACGGGCGGCTGGGTGCTGCCCCGTATTTGTTGATTGTACCGGCGAACGCCGTGTGAATACAGCGCGGGAACGGCGAGCCGGAACCGGGGCCATCCCTGCTGACGCAAGAATCCGGAATTGAGCCGTCAGTCGACCGTCGCTGTCGCAAGTTCCACACGACACGGCGTGCGGGCACCGATGTCCGAGAACGAGGCCACATCGGCCGATCCTGCCGCCGGTCCGCCGGAAGTCTCGGAAACCTCCTCGCAGAATCCCTCGAGCATTCCCCGGTGAAGTGCGCACACAACCTGGGGCTGGTCCTGTGCCAGCTCCGCGAACGGGCAGTGTCCGAAAGCAACTGTGGTGCTTGATCCCTCGGTGACCGCAGCGGGATCGAATCCCAGTTCCTCGAGCATCGTGACCGTCATCTCGACACTGGTACCCAATGTGCGCGGACTGTGGGCCAGTCGGGCGCCGGCCCGACGGCCGGCGTCGATCACGGTTGGAACGTCGGGGCCTGCGTCGACCGCGACCTGCAAGAGCATCGATGCCAGCATCGGGTACACCGGCGGCTCCAGACCGAGCCCCGGCGCGTCACTAGCGAGTTCGTAGAGCTTCTGGGGTCGCCCGACCGCGCCTGAGGAATCCGGGCGGGATTCCAGCAGGCCAACCTCGCGCATGCGCTCCAGGTGCGGCCTGACGGTGTTCAGGTGCAATCCGAGCGAGTCGGCGACATCGGCCGTGGACAGCGGCTTGGGAGAACGTGCGAGCTCGAGGTAGATCGC
>JBPCTP010000390.1:0-5791 GCA_051011615.1 Microthrixaceae bacterium
CGGGCGGCGGCCATGTCGGACACGCGGATGAAGTACGGCGGGGTTCCCCGCGGCGGTCACGGCTGAACACAACGGCAGTCAGCTGACGGGAGCTCGTCGGTGAGCAGCGGCCCGGAGTTCTGTCCGCGGATCGGCGTGATCACATCCCGGGGGGACAGGATGTCGTTGGCAAGTGTGTCGGTGTGGCGCTTGAGTGCGTACGCCCAGTCCACCATCTGGTCGTCCCGCCGGCCTGCCGGGCGTCGGTCTACTGCTCGATCTGAGCGGCCAGCTGCTCCCGCATCGCCATGTCCCGGTAGTAGGTGGCCGTTTTGGAACCGTGCGGGCGGTAGCGCAGCTCGCCAGCGGGTTCGGGATCATCACCCATCACCGTCACTCTCTGGATCACGCGCTCACCCTCGAAGTCGTTGAGTACGTGGTGCTGCGTGCAGCGGTTGTCCCACATCGCGACAGTTCCGGCGTTCCAGCGGTAGCGCACGGTGAAGCGAGGTGCCTGTACCCAACGGGTGAGGAATGTGAGCAGCGCGTCGGACTCGGCATCGGAGAGCTCCACGATCCGGCGGGTGAAGTGCTCGTTGACGAACAACGAGGGTCGACCCGTTTCCGGATGCAACCGCACCACCGGATGAATGCGGCGCTTCTCCGGGCGAAGGTGCGCTTCCGCAGTGTGCAGAGCAGTCAGGCCCAGGCACAGGTCCTTCATCGGTTCGCTCAGCTCGTCGAACGCCTTGTGGGCATTCATCCACATGGTGTCACCACCCACCTCGGGCGCGACGCGACACTGCAGGATTGCGAACTTCGACGGGTGTTGTTCGAAGGTGATGTCGGAGTGCCATTCATCGGCGATCCCACCTGTGCCGTCCTTGGCCCGCAGTTCGAAGAATTCGGGGCGCTCGCTGTCGAATGCGAGGTTGGGGTGCGCCTCCAGTGCGCCGAAGTGACGTCCGAACGCGATGTGCTCATCAGGGCTCAGGTGCTGGTCGGGAAAGAACAGGACCTGGTGCTCCATGAGGAGTTGGTGGATCGCCCCTGCATCGGCGGTGCTGGCCCCCTCGAGTGAGACCCCGTGGACTTCGGCGCCCAGCGAACCGGACATCCGCCGGATCTCCCACCCGGTGGTCTCGGACTGTGTCGTGGACGTGGATTCGGTTGCGGTCATGCCCACCCCATCTGATGTCGAGCGCCATTGTTCTAGTGCGACCTGGCGCCGCCGATGCCCGGATCTCGCGATGTCGGGTGCTTGGGTTGCGCCTAGGGGACCACCAGCGCGACCAGCGCGAAGTGGCACCCACCGGCGGCCACGGTCATCGAGTGCCACACCTCGTGGTATCCGAACCGGTGCGGGACGGGGTCCGGCCATCTGGTGGCAAGACCGATAGCTCCGACGGTGTAGAGCAAGCCGCCGGCGGCCATAAGCGCCAGCTGTGGTCCGTTGAGGTTCTGCACCAGAGCCGGAGTAACGATCACTGCCGCCCACCCCAGCACGATGTACATCCACGATCCGGAGCCCGTGTTCGCCCTGGCCATCTTGAATGTCACACCGGCCAGCGCCACCACCCAAACTGCCACGAGCATCGTGATGCCCCAGCCTGCGGGCAGTGCCAGCAGGCATATGGGTGTGTAGGTGCCGGCGATGAGGATGAAGATCATCGAGTGGTCCGCACGACGGAACCACTTGACGCGCACTGGGGTGCGGGCGATGCGGTGGTACCCAGCGCTGACGGCGAACATGCCCACGAGGCTGAATGCGAACACCGCCACCGAGACCCGGGCGACTGCGGAGTCGGCCGAGAGCAACAGGAACAGCGCAGCGGGAGCCGCTATGAGGGCAGCGGCGAAGTGGACCCGTCCGCGCCATGTGGGTCGGAATCCGTATGCGTCTTCGGTCTCGCCACCCCGCTCGTCGGCCACGCCGACTGGGTTTCCACTCATTGTTCCCGCTCGCCATCCTGGTCGCCCCACCGCAGGACGAGTCCCAAGTGGAGCACGATTTGCATGGGTTTCCAAGTACACCTTGGAACCTGCACATGGGCTGCGCAGAGTCGCCCGATCATGATCGGTGTGTGACAATCAGGTCCTGATGGCCCTCGACTATGACGAACGCCCCTGGGGCAACTACACGGTTCTCTCCGATGAACCCGACCACAAGGTCAAGCGCATCGTTGTGCATCCGGGCAAGCGACTCAGCTACCAGACACACGCCCGACGGGCCGAGCACTGGTACGTCGTCGAGGGAGTGGCCACGGTGACTCTCGACGGTGTCGACCGCGAGGTGAGGGCCGGCGAGTCGGTGGATGTGGGAGTCGGGACCGCCCATCGTTGCTCCAATCAGGGTGACGAGGACGTTGTCTTCATCGAGATACAGACCGGCGACTACTTCGGTGAGGACGACATCGTGCGCCTCGAGGACGACTTCGGTCGGGCGTAGGCAGCATCCGCGTAAGCGCGCGTTGATGCGCGCGACTATCCGGGTTCGTGTCATAGCGCGTGGTTAGGGTTGGCCAATGGGTCGTCCCCGGGTTTCCAGCGAGCGGCGCGTCGCCACCGCCGTCCGTCTCCCTGAATCCATTCACCGCCGGTTGCATCTCGCTGCGGAGGACCGTGCCGTGTCGGCGAACCTGATCATCACGAAGGCAGTTGACGAGTACCTCGAACGCCTCCCGAGCGCGGACACGGCCCTCACGCTGACACGTTCTCGAGTGACACAGGGAGAAGTGTCGTGAGCGTCACGCCACTGTCGACCGAGGGCAACGGGCGGGGCCGCACCCCGACGTCCACAGCGAACTTCGGCTCCGGTCGCCGCGAGAGCCACGATGCTTCGGCCTTCTATGACCGGTTCGTCTCGCCGGAGATCTCCACGCAAACGACGATCAACCCGCCGTCGGAGGTCGACGTCATCTACCAGGAAGACGCACGCGCGATGACGAAGGTCGCGTCGGACTCGGTGGCGCTCGTCGTCACATCGCCGCCCTACTTCGCTGGCAAGCAGTACGAGGAAGAACTCGGCGTCGGCGGCGTTCCGGCCGACTACTTCGAGTACCTGGACCTGCTCCGTGATGTGTTTGCCGAGTGCAAGCGGGTGCTGGAGCCGGGTGGCCGCATCGCGGTGAACGTGGCGAATCTGGGTCGCCGTCCATATCGCTCGCTTTCGAGCGACGTCACCCAGATTCTCCAGGACCTCGGGCTGCTGCTTCGTGGCGAGGTGGTCTGGTGGAAGGGACGCGCGGCGGGCGGCTCCTGCGCCTGGGGCACCTTCCAGAGACCCTCCAACCCGGTGCTGAGGGACATCACCGAGCGCGTCGTGATCGCGAGCAAGGGCCGCTTCGACCGCGCGTTGGCACCGGTGCAGCGATTCGAGCAGGGCCTTCCATCGACCGCCACCATCTCGCGGGACGAGTTCATGGAGGCCACGACGGATCTCTGGGAGATCTCACCCGAGAGCGCCACCCGCGTTGGTCATCCAGCTCCCTTCCCTGTCGAACTCCCCAAGCGCCTCATCGAGCTCTACACCTATGAGGGAGATGTGGTGCTCGACCCCTTCATGGGCTCCGGCAGCACATCGGTTGCGGCAGTCAGGACGCAGCGGCACTACCTCGGTTTCGACACGGATCCGGAATACGTGGCGATTGCGAAACGTCGGATCGCGCAGGAGGAAGACCGGCTCGAATCGGCGGACTCCGACGCCAATACGGACTTCAGGGTTGAGCTTCCGGCGGTGGCCCCGGCCGATGACTCGGTTGACTCCCATGCGCTCGCCGTCAGAGAAGGGCGCCAGGCCCGCGATCTTGCCGAAGTCCTCTTGCGGGCCAGCGGGTTCGACGACATTCGAACCGAGGTCAAGCCCCGCGGTCTCGGCATCGTGTTGAACTTCGTGGCAACGGACCAGACAGGTGAGGATTGGGCCTTCGACGTCTCCGGGGCCTTCACCTCGAGTAGCGCGGGGCTGCGTCGTGCCGACACGCTGTGGAGATCGCTCGGCAATGCAGCGGTGCTGCACGAGAGCCAGATCCAGGAAGGTGGTGGCGCGATGCCGTTGGTGTTCCTGACCACCGACGCCCCGGGCAAGGGCACGTCTGGGCACAAGGCCTTGCGAGTGATGCGTGGCGAGGGGCGACCGGTGTTCGATCTGGTCGAGCTGCTCAATACCGACGACCATGCCCGACTGCGCTCGTATGCCGAGCTCGGCCGAGGCGCACTCGCGAACTGAGGCGCGCGACGTGAATCGCATCGGCGCAGCGTTGCGCGTGGCGCAAGCGTAGGGCCGTGCCGGGGATACGCACCGAGATAACCGAGATCGTGACGGGGCTCGGGATGAGCGGCCTGTCAGATGTCGGGACCGCGCTTGCGGCCAGGCCGGCTCAGCTCCACAACGTCGATGCGAGTCACTGGCAGCGTTTGGAGGAGGCCTACGCCGCCGGAGATCACGTCGAGGACTTCGACTCGGCTTGGGCCAACGGTCGTGCCTTCTTGGAGTCGCCCGACGGCCTGCGCAACCGGGTCCCACTGGTCATCGAGTGGAAGGGACCGCAGCGCCAGCCGGGCTACGACACGCTGCCTGCGGACCTGCGCGTGGATCACGTGTACCTCGTCAGTTGCAAGTACCGGTCGAGCATCCTGGCGAACAGCTCACCGGTGAACCTCTTCGTGCGACGGCTGGCGGACCGGACCTCAGGTTCGGATGCCACCTCCTGGTATGTGACCAGTGCGCCCGATGAGTTCCAGCACTTCTATTCCTGCGTGCGACGTCACGTGGGCCTGTATCTGCTGCCTGCGAACCACGAGCAGCTGACGCCGGCACAGACCGACAGGATCAGAGCTGCCTGCGCCGGAGCCTGGCCACCGGCTCTCGTGCCCCAGTGGCAGGAGTTCTCTCTCGCTGTCGCCAAGGCTTCTGCGGACAGGTGGCGCAAGGAGCTGAGCACCGAGACGCGTCGCGAGGAGATGCTGTGGCGCCTGATCCGACTCGGACCAGCGCCCTACTTCGTGCTCGGCTCCTCGGCACGGGGGCCGATGCGGATTCGCATCGGCACCCCGTGGGACTGGAAGCAGGCCTTCACCCTCCGCTCATTCGACGTCAACGCCTCGCCGGCGGGTCAACCCCGCGTGGACTGGCGTGCCACTGTTGTCGAGACAGCGGGTGGCACACAGCGAGATGTTGCCGGCCACGTCGAGATCCGTTGGGCCCACGGCCGTTTCTCGTCGGTCGAGGCGAAAATCTACCTGGACACTCCCCATGCCGAGGTGCCCGGCTACTTCCCGCTTGCGGAATCCCGCGTGAACACACTGTTCTCGGAGTGGAGCTGATGGGAATCGAACCCACGACCCCCTGCTTGCAAAGCAGGTGCTCTAGCCAGCTGAGCTACAGCCCCGAGAGTTCACGATCGTAGCGCCGGCTGGGCGTGGGGCCTCAGTCGAGATCGGGGAACTCCAGCACAGCGCTGTCGGGGCCCGTGCGGGCAAGCGACCGATAGCGGCGCCGAGAGAACCACCAGCGCCCATCGACGCGGCGGTAGTCGTCGAGGTAGACGCCGTGAGCGGTGCTCCATCCCGCTGCGTGGTCAGCCGCCTCGCTCTCGTGGCGGTCCTCCCGCATCCAGAATCTTGCAGTTGCCGCATCCTCGTCACCTTCGGGGTATAGCTCGATGACGGTGTTGACCGGCACGAACACGAAGAATTCGAAGCGGGCCACCGACGCATCGAGAAACGCGCCGACCGCCGTCGGGCCGGTCATGTTCTTGGTCCCTCGAGGACCAAGGTCCAGCTCGAAGGGCATGTCCGGCAGGTACAGGGC
>JBPCTP010000391.1:0-2744 GCA_051011615.1 Microthrixaceae bacterium
CTACGTGACCATGGGGGGCGGCTGTCAGGGGTGCGCGGCCAGCGCCATGACACTCCAGGAAGGCATCAAGTCCATGCTCATGGACGCCTTGCCCGAGATCAGTGAAGTCGTCGACGCCACCGACCACTCTGCCGGCGAGAACCCCTTCTACACCTGAGCGTTCCACACCTGAGCCCAGCCGCCCACTCTCCGCACCTGCCTGTTCCAGGTTGTCTGCACCTGCCTGTTCCAGGGCGCCAGAACGGCACCCACCAACAGGCAGCTGAACGCGACGGTGCGCGGGCACGCGGAACGTCTGAGGCCCCGACGCTCATGGGCTCAACCCGGTGGCTTCGAAGGTTCACCGGGCACGAACTAGGGTCGGGTTCGTTCGGCGCGAGGCCCGAACCACGACACCGTGCCCGAGATCAAGGAGGCCACCATGCGGGGAATCATCGGCTACGGGGCATACGTGCCCTACAACCGTCTGCAGCGAAGTGCCATAACCGAGGCCCTCGGGGCTGGTGGTGGCAAGGGAACCAGAGCTGTTGCCTCCTATGACGAGGACGCCACGTCGATGGCGGTCGAGGCCAGCCGCAACCTGATGCGCACTACCGAGGTGAGCCCCTCATCGGTGTACTTCGCCACTGCCACGCCGCCCTACCTCGACAAGACGAATGCCAACGTCATTCATGCCTGCCTCAACCTGCCGTCTCACGTGTTCGCGGGTGACGTCGGCGGTTCGCCCCGGTCGGTCAACGCTGCTCTCCGCAGTGCGCTCGAAGGCCGACGCCCGACATTGGTTGCCGCCGCCGACGTCCGCACCGGTCGGCCCACGTCATCCGACGAAGCGAATCTCGGCGACGGTGCGGTGGCCTGGATGATTGGTGACGACAGCGACGGGCCGGTGATCGCCGAATGGCTCGGCGGGGCGTCCTGCACCGCTGAGTTCCTCGACCGCTGGCGGCTGCCGGAATGGAACTACAGCCGAGTCTGGGAGGAGCGTTTCGGTGAGCACGCCTACCTTCCCCTGGTCACCGAAGCCGCTGCCGCCGCCTTCAAGGAGTGCGAGCTGGAACCAGACGATGTCGACATTGTCGTCGTCACTGGTCTCCATGCACGAGCTGTTCGTGGAGCAGCCCGAGCCGCAGGCGTTGATGCGGGGAAGCTGGCCGACGATCTCACCGCTTCGGTCGGCAACACCGGGAGCTCGCACGCCGGCCTGGTGTTGGCATCGGTTCTCGACAACGCCGACCCAGGACAGACCGTCATGGTCGTCCATTTGGCCGATGGGTGTGACGTCGGCTTCGTCAAGACGACCGACGCGATCTCGGGGTACCAACCCTCGAATCCCGTCGCTTCACAGATAGAGAACGGCAACGACGGCCTCGACTACAACACGTTCCTCACATGGCGGGGCTTCCTCGATCGTGAACCTCCCCGCCGGCCTGACCCCGAGGGTCCGGCGGCACCTCCGTCGTACCGCTCGGAGCAGTGGAAGTACGCGTTCTTCGGGTCGAAGGATCGCACGTCGGGGGCGGTACATCTCCCGCCACAGCGGGTGTCGGTAAAGGGCGGCGCCGTGGACGACATGGAGCTCGTGCCGATGGCCGATGTGGAAGCCACCGTCGCCACCTTCACCATCGATCGGCTGGCCTACAGCCTGTCGCCGCCGACGATTGCCGTGGTCATCGACTTCGATGGTGGCGGACGATTCCAGTGCCAGTTGACCGATGGTGACGAAGTCAAGATCGGTGATCGAGTTCAGATGACGTTCCGTCGTATGATGACGGCACAGGGAATCCACAACTACTTCTGGAAAGCAAAGCCTGTTACGGCGTAGCGTGGGTACCAGCACCTCACGTCGCGCTACCACACCGAGCAAGGGGACAAGACCATGGGTTCGAACGGGATCAAAGATCAGGTTGCAATCATTGGAATGGGTTGCACGAACTTCGGGGAGCATTGGGACCAGTCGGTCGACGACATGCTCATCGATGCGTCGCAGGCGGCGTACGCCTCGGCTGGAATCGAGCAGGACGACATCGATGCCTTCTGGTTCGGAACGCTCGGTTCTGGCGTGTCCGGCCTCACTCTCAGCCGGGCGTTGAAGATCGACTACAAGCCCGTCACGCGGGTCGAGAACATGTGCGCCACCGGCTCCGAAGCCTTTCGCAATGCCTGCTATGCGGTGGCATCGGGCGCCTACGACACGGTGATGGCGGTCGGCGTCGAGAAGCTGAAGGACAACGGCATGTCGGGATTGACCGGCGCCGTGATCCCTGACGATGGCACGAAGCCCGATCTCACCGCCCCGGCGATGTTCAGCCTTCTGGCCCCGGCCTATGCGGAGAAGTACGGGGTGGACGAGACCGAGATGAAGGACGTGCTCACCCGCATTGCATGGAAGAACCACTACAACGGTGCCCGGAACCCTCGGGCCCAGTTCCGGAAGGAAGTGGGCAAGGACGCCATATGCAATGCCCCGTTGATTGCCGGTCAGCTCGGAATCTTCGACTGCTCGGGTGTGAGCGATGGTTCGGCAGCCGCCATCATCTGCCGCGCCGAGGACGCGCACAAGTACACCGACAAGCCGCTCTACATCAAGGCGCTGTCGATGATCGCAGGAACCGGGGCAGGCAACCTCGATCCCGACTACGACTACACCTCCTTCCGAGAGGTCGTCGCCGCGGCCGGGGACGCCTACGCCCAGGCCGGCGTGACCGATCCCCGCCGGGAGATCGCCATGGCCGAGGTGCACGACT
>JBPCTP010000392.1:0-10602 GCA_051011615.1 Microthrixaceae bacterium
GGGCGACACCGTGCTGGTTCGCTCCGGTTGGGGAATGCGCTTCGAAGACGGTGACGCGTACCTCGGTGGCGGCTCCAGGGTACCCGGCGTGTCCGAAGCGGGGGCCGAGTGGCTCGCTGCGGCCGAACCCACTGCAGTGGGGGCCGACACGATCGCCTTCGAGATGCTGCCAGCGGGTCGGGGCCACGCCAGCTTGCCGGCCCACCGGGTGTTGCTCGTGGAAGCCGGGATTCCGATCGTCGAGACCCTCGACCTGGAGGCCCTCGCATCGGCTGGCGTGCACGAGTTCCTGTTCGTGCTCAGCCACCTCAACCTCGTCGGGGCGACCGGGGCGCCGGTTCGACCTCTCGCAATCTCGGGTGCGCGACGATGACCACCATCGACGCCGGCCTTTCGGGAGCGTCCACGTTGCTGGAGCAACTCGCATCGCTCGCAACCGCCACCACCATCGACAACCTGCCCGCTGAACAGGCAGCTTCGGTGCCCCAGCGGGTGGTGGACGTACTCGGAATCGCTGTGCGCGCGACCACCCTGCCGACGAGCGAAGCCGTCACCGGCTATGCGGTCGAGCAGGGTGGCACACCCAAGGCGACCGCCATCGGCGCGGGCCGCCGCCTGCCCGCAGCCTCTGCGGCCTTCGTCAACGGCGTACTCGCTCACAGCCTCGACTACGACGACACCCACCTGCCGTCGATCCTGCACCCCTCCGCTTCGGTTGTGCCCGCCGCACTCGCCACCGCCCAGGCCCACGGCCGGGCAGGCAGCGACGTGGTACCGGCCGTCGCCGTCGGCCTCGAGGTTGCCGTACGACTCGGAATGGCCGGATACGACCGCGAGTCGGGTGAGAACGTCTGGTTCGACCGTGGCCAACACGCCACATCGATCTGCGGCACGATCGGTTCCGCTGCCGCCAGCGCCAAGCTGATGGGCCTGGACGATGCCCAGATAGGCGACGCAATGGCTGTGGCCGCATCCATGGCGTCGGGGATCATCGAGGCCAACCGCACCGGCGGAACGGTGAAGCGACTGCACTGCGGTTGGGCTGCGCAGGCCGGCGTCACGGCGGCCGAACTCACCGCACGCGGACTCTCGGGGCCTCCCACGGTGTTCGAAGGCCGCTTCGGTCTGCTGGGCGCCTTCCTGGGCGACCGGGCACGTCCCGAAGAGGTCACCGACGGACTCTCCGAACATCCTGAGCACAACGAGTGGGCGGTGGCCGACATCTTCTACAAGCCGTACCCGGCCAACCACTACACCCACTGCGGAATCGACGCTGCGATCCAACTCCGCGACGAGGGACTCGTGGCAGATGAGGTCGAGTCCGCACACCTCGGCGTGGCCGAGGCGACCGTGCGGACCATCGGCGATCCGATCAAGATCAAGCAGTCGCCCGACACTGGATACCAGGCACAGTTCTCTGGTCCCTACACGGTCGCAGCAGCATTGCTCGGAGGCGTCGGACTCGGCCTGGGCCTCAGCGACTTCGACGACGAGCTCGTGGCGGACCCGTACCGCAAGGAGCTGATGTCCCGCATCACCGTGGGCGCAGATCCGCGTTGCGACGAGATCTATCCGAACCAGTTCCCCGCAGTGCTGACAGTGCGCACGAAGGGCGGATCGCAACTCGTGGCGGAGGTCTTGGCCAACCGTGGTGGGCCACAACGCCCACTGTCGGATTCCGAGCTCGGAGCGAAATTCTCCGACAATGCGTCCGGCCTGCTGTCCGCAGCCGAGCGCAACTCCGTTCTCGCGGCGGCCGCTGCGATGGACACCCAGGCGGATCTCGAGTCCGTCATGGGTCCCCTCGGCCGCCCACTCGGCTGACTGTTCCCGCCGAGCAACCTCGACGGGTACCGATCACGTGGGGCGGAACACTGCCATCGCCACGGCCAGTGCGAGCATCGCCCAGATTCCGATCACATAGGGATATGCCCGGCGGAGCGCCACCCGCACAGCTGTCTCACGCTCCGGTGTGGAACCCTCCGACATCAACACGCCGAATGCCGCACTGAAGGGTCGCAGGAGGAAGCGCACCCGGATTCCGATGGCCATGATGGTGCCGAACGCCAGCAGTTTGATTCCGAGCCACAGCACGCTGAACGGCTCGCCGTCGATCACCGTCCACACACCGGCGGCCAGGACACCGATGCACACCGCCGAGCGCACCCAGAGGTCGAGCCCGGTGAGCGAAACCGCCGGCCCTCCGGTGCCGCCGTCGCGGTGTATCGCCCACACCATGGCAACCCACATGGCGCCCAGCAGCCAGATCGGGAAGATCCACCACTGGTCGACATCGAGATAGCCGAGATCGATCGACAGTGTGAGGCCGAGCACGAGCGTCGTTGGCAGACTGAGCCGCGCCACGACCTCGACACCGAGCATCACCTTGGCGAGGTGTGCCCGGGTTTGCAGCGGGGGCCCCTCCACCAGGACCTGTCTCGACAGGTAGAACGTTGCGAGGTCTGTTCCGAGCCAGGCCCCGAAGACCAGGATGTGAAGCACCAGCACGTAGTCGGACACGCCCGAAGCCTACCGAAACGGCGTTTCGCCCAGTGAAACACTCGGGTGGCCGCTGGAGCTCCATCCGATTGGCGCCGGATTCCGCCTTGTGCTTTACAAGGCGTCGGGTCGAGTGGGAATGCCCTCGTAGGCGGGATCCCGACCTTCGGCCTTCGCTCCGAACTGTTCCATCATGTCGGTGCCGACGAACATGCCCGACTGCCACCCCGCTATGTGGCGCAGGGAATCGGCTACCGAGTGATCCCGCGTGTAGTTGATCGCTTCCTTGGTACCCCAGATGGCCAGCGGTGAGTGCTGCGCTATCCGGCCGGCGATGTCGAGGGTCCCCTCCACCAGTGAGTCGTGATCATCGAAGACCTGGTTGACCAGTCCAACCTGCAGTGCTCGCTCGGCGGGCATGCGGTCGCCCGTGTAAGCAAGCTCGCGGGCGATCCCCTCGGGGATGATCTTCGGCAGCCGCTGGAGGGTACCCACGTCCGCGGTCATCCCTATGTTGATCTCCTGGATGCAGAAAAACGCGTCAGCAGAGCAGTAACGCATGTCGGCGGCACTAACCATGTCGACGGCGCCGCCGATGCAACCACCCTGGACGGCGGCGAGCACGGGCATCCGAGCCCGCTCCAACGCGGTGAAGCTGTCCTGGAGGTGCTGCACCATCATCCACAGGTAGGCGTTTCGGCGACCCGTCTCACTGACTCCCCCGCCCTGGGTCAACGGGCTGTCGCCGGTGAACACCGACAGGTCCATTCCGGCACTGAAGTGCTTGCCGGTCGAGGAGATGACGATCGCCCGGGCCTTTCCGGAGCCGTCGAGGTCGCGCACGATCTCGGGCAGCTCGGTCCAGAAACTCGGGATCATGGTGTTGAGCGCGTCGGGACGCTTCAGTTGCAGGTGCGCTACGCCATCGCTCACGGAGAGGTCGAAACATTCATGCACGACCCGAAACCTACATTGGCCGCCGACGCGCCGCCCAGCGACGCCCGGACCCCCATCCGAGGTCGCGCCGCGACGTGAGGCCGTGGAGCGCCTCGCTGGGCCGTATTGTCATAGCCGATGCACGCACAAGCCGACGGATCCACGCCGATCGAGGGTTACAGGCTCTCGGGTGCCGCCCGGCCGACCCGGTATCAACTGGAGATGGCACCCGACATCGCCGAGCACTGCTTCGAGGCCACCGTCACCATCGAGTTGGAACTGTCCCACGACAGCGACGAGATCACCCTCCACGCCCTCGACCTGGAATTCGAGGAGGTGTTGCTCGAATGCGCCGACGGGGTCACACGTACCGGCCGCGCCACCAGCGACGCTGATTCCGAAACCGCCCGGCTGAGTTTCGATTCGGTCGCACCCAGGGGTTCCGCTGAGTTGACCATCCGATACGGCGGCGAGTTCTGCGAGCGACTCGTGGGCATGTACAGCTCCACGTTCACTGTTGGCGAGACCGAGGCCGAGGTCGTGGTCACGCAATGCGAATCAACCCACGCCCGCAGGTTCCTGCCGTGCTTCGACGAGCCCGAGTTCAAGGCGAGCTTCTCGGTGGCACTGGTCGTGCCCGACGACCTCACCGCGGTTTCCAACGCAGCCGAGCTGTCCCGTGAGCCGGCCGGCGACTCGATGGTACGGGTGAGCTTCGCCGACACGATGCTGATGTCCACCTACCTGCTCGCGATCGTCGTCGGGCCCCTGGAGGTGACCGAACCCCGGATCGTTCGCGGGCGTGATGGCGACATCCCGTTGCGCGTCGTATTCCCCGCCGGCAGCGCGCACCTGTGCGAGTTCGCGCTTGATGTGGCCGAGGCGGCGTTGGCGTTCTTCGAGGACTGGTACGACATCGCGTACCCCGGTGACAAACTCGACCTGGTGGCGGTGCCGGACTTCGCCTTCGGAGCCATGGAGAACCTGGGATGCGTTACCTTCCGCGAGGTGCTGTTGCTCGTGGACCCGGACACGGCGACCCCCCAGGAACTCCAGAGGGTCGCGGACGTGATCAACCACGAGATCGCCCACATGTGGTTCGGGAACCTCGTGACGATGAAGTGGTGGAACGGGATCTGGCTGAACGAGGCCTTTGCCACGTTCATGGAGGTGAGTGCCAGCGATTCCTTCCGCCCTGAGTGGGACGTCTGGACCACCTTCGGACTTGCACGTGCTGCCGCGTTCGAGACCGACGCACTCCGCTCGACGCGACCGATCGAGTTCGAGGTGGTGACAGCCGCCGACGCCGAAGCGATGTTCGACATCCTCACCTACGAAAAGGGCTGCTCGGTGCTACGCATGCTCGAGGCCTACCTTGGTGCGGACGTGTTCCGGGCGGGAATCCGGAAGTACCTGCGCGACAACGCCTATTCGAACACCGAGACGACCGACCTTTGGGATGCCCTCGAGGCTGCGTCGGGCGAGCCCGTGCGCCGGATCATGGATGCATGGATATACACCGGCGGACACCCACTGATCTCGGTGGAGCCCGCCGGGTCGGTCGTGTGGTTGGATCAGCACCTGGCACTGGCAAACCCGCCAGATGGCGCACGGGAGCAGGCCCATCGATTCCCGATTCCGATGGTGATCCGTTGTGATTCCGCGACCAACAGCCGCAACGTCCCCCTGCTGTTGGAGGAACCCACCACCTGGAAGCCTCCTCCCGAAACAGAGCGGATCCAACCCAACGCCGGCGGCAGCGGGTTTTTCCGCACACTCATGGACCGCTCCTCGCGGCACGCGCTCACGGAGTCGGACGCTACGCCGCTGGAACGATTCGTCCTGGTGGACGACACATGGTTCGCGATGCGTAGCGGGCACATTGAAATGCCCGACGCGCTCCACACGGTCTCCTCGGTGGTCGACGCCGGCGAGGACGACCCGTCGGTGTGGCGACGAATCTCCGCCGCGTGCTCCGACCTGGTTCGCCTCGGCGGCGCGGCGAACCAGTTGGCTTCGCGCACCTGGATCGTCGAAAATCTCGGGGACCGGATGCGCCACCTCGGCACTAGTTCCGCACATACCGGCCGGCCGGCCGAGGTGGCGGGCACGCTGCTCGCGACAATGGGAAACGCAGCAGCCGACCAGGGGGCGCTGAACCGGGCCCGGGAGATCTTCGCGGCCCCATCTGCAGACCCGGCGCTCACCGCGGGCGCACTGGACGTCGTGGCGCGTCATTGCGATGCCGCGGAGCATGCCGAGATCGAACGACGCTGGCGTGAGGCGAACACACCCCAGGAGGAACAGCGCCACCTCTCTGCACTGGTGGCCACGGCCGATCCGGAACTGATGTTGCGTGCGTTTGCGCTGGTGGATTCAGACGTTCGATCCCAGGACGCCCCCTATGTGTACCGGCGCGCGCTTTCCAACCCGACTCTCGGGGCACTGGCCTGGACACATGTCTGCGCCTCCTGGGACGACATGCTGCAGCGTTTTCCGAGCGGTTCGGTGCCGCGAATGATCGAGGGGATCAGGACCTTCGCGGACCCGGGTCTGGCCGGCGAGGTCGAGACCTTTCTCGCGGAGCATCAATTTGGCTCCGAACCCCGACAGATCACCCAACACATCGAGGCCATGGGGGCCACGGTTGCAGCGGCTGCCCGGGTACAGGAGAGCGCCGCTCGATCTCAGGCCGGTGCCAGCCAGCGTCCGTGGTAGTCGATATGGGCCACGAGGCGATCACCACCGTCGGGCCACGTTCGAAGCCACACCGCAGCCCTGCGCCGGTCCCAATGATCCGGTTCGTAGCGGATCCAGGCCAGTGAGGCTGCCTCGGTGGCCGCAGCCCCGTGCTGCTCCATCGCCTCGGTGATCCTCCAACGGACATCGGTCGGGATGTACTGCCACACGATCGAATGCGAAACAACCGTGCTGCCACCTCGGGCCAGCACCCCGGCAAGCGCATCCGCGGTATCGCCCTCGGCCCCGCCCGCGACCGTGATCAGTTCGGCGGGCACATGTCTCGCTATGTCGATCGCTGCGCGAGCACGTTGTATCCGCTCCGACTGGTCGGGCCAGAGGAACGACAGCAAGGTGAGGCGACCCTCGTCGCTGGTTGCATCAACCGGATGCGGGTCGAGCCCAACCCGTTCAGTGATCCGCGGAAGGCTCAGCCCGACGTGACGCAGGCCACCAAGACCACCGGTGATCCCTGGGCGTACATGGACATCGGAGCCTGCGTCGCCGAGCACCATTCCAGCCAGATCGACCTCGAATCGGTCGAGGCGCAGGTTGAGCCCACCCGAACACCCGATTTCCACCAGGCGTGCCTCCTCGAAACGGGTCTCCGCCAGTGCGAGCGAGAGCCCGGCGGACCGGGCGACCTCGTTGGTCTGCACTTCTCGTGCCAGTCCCGCTGCCAACTCGGCGCCATGGGTCTCGACCAACCGATGCCATTGCGCCAACAAAGCGGCATCGTCCTCGGGCGGCGTGCCGCCGCAGGAAGGCAGGAGCGAGGCCCATTCCTCGGCGCGACCCTCCAGGGCCAGCCGGTGAGATGACCCGACCAGTCGTAGAGGGCCTGCCTGACCGAACCGCAGTTCCGCACCTTGGCGCATCACCTGCCAGCTGGGTCCGTCTGTTGCGATGTCGCGCCCGATGAGCAGCAGTAGCCGGTGCCACAACGGCGAACCGAGCTCACCGCAGGCCTCTCCCTGTTGCACGAATCGCTGGGCCCACACCTCACGCTGTGTGCGTCCCTCCTGAGCCTCGTGGTCGGGCGATGCAGTGCGAGAAGCCGACTCAGCCAAGTCGGTCCGTCCCGATGCAGAGGGTGTTGAGTCCGCCCTCGAGCAGGGCGGTGGCGATCGCGGCATGCAAAGCGATGCCGGTTGCCATCGACTCCTCGTGCAACACCATGCGATTCGAATGGCACGCCGGCGCAGCGAAAGGATCGGGGTTCGACGGTGGACACACGCCGAGAAAGGCCATCACCGCGGGAACCCGCTGACCCACGTAGGAGAAGTCCTCGGCTCCCATCACGGGCGCAGGCATGTCGAACACCATCCGCCCACCGAGCAGCACCCTGGCAACCGTACCGACGAACTCCGCCAGGTCGGCGTCATTGACAGTCACCGGGTAACCCTCGGTGATCTCCACCGTCGCCGTGCAACCGTGTGCCGCGGCGATGCCTTCTGCGACGGTCGCTATTCGATCTCGCGTGCGAGTGCGCACGGCTTCGTCCACGGTCCGCAACGTGCCGGCCATCTCGGCGGACTCCGGGATCACGTTCTCGGTCGTACCGGCGGTGAGACGACCCACGGTGAGCACGGCCGGATTGAACACATCCAAGGTGCGGGTGATCATCGTCTGCAGCGCGATCACCACCTCGGCCGCCACCGGGATCGGGTCGGTCGCCCACTGGGGCGTTGATGCGTGCCCACCACGGCCGCTGATCCTGATCACGAAATCGTCGGTCGCCGCGAGCATGGGCCCGGCCCTCAGGGCGAGGCTTCCCGCTGCGAGGTTGGGGGCCACGTGGAGAGCGAAAGCGGCATCGACTCCATCGAGGACCCCTTCGTCGATCATGATCGGTGCACCGCCGGCGCCCTCTTCGCCGGGCTGGAACATGAACCGCACACGGCCACGAAGCTCTGCGCGCCGGTCGTGGAGCACACGCGCCGCGCCAACGAGCATCGATGTGTGCGCGTCGTGACCACAAGCGTGCATGCGGCCGTCAACCTCTGATGAGAACTCGAGGCCCGTGTCCTCCGGCATGGGGAGCGCATCCATGTCTCCGCGCAGCAGCACGGTTGGTCCCGGTGAACCGGTGTCGAGATCCGCCACGACCGAGGAGAGACCCTGACCGGTTCGAACATCCAGGTCGAGTCCGCCAAGAGCCTGGATCACGCTCTGCTGGGTTTTCGGCAGATCGAGCCCGAGTTCGGGCTGACGATGGATTGCACGACGCAAGCCGACGGCGTCGTCGAGCACCCTGCCTGCGCCGCCCTTCAACGCTTCGACGTCGAGCACACTCTCGATGAGTTCGGTTTCGAGGTTGGTCTCGGTCATCCGGTCACCTTCGGCGGGTCATGTCACCGCCATGAGGCCGAGCACGATGCCGACCTGGCCCAGATGGTAGGTGGTGATGATCGCGAGCCGTTGGCCCGGGAACTCCTTGACGAAACGCGACCACCCGATGAACGCGTCCGAGGCATAGAACAGCACGGCGCCACCGATCGCCCACCAGCGACCCGTGCCGGCGGCGAAGGCGACCATCAATGAGATGACCAGCACGTACAACGACACCGGTAGGCCCAGCTTCTCGTCTTTCTCGGTCGCTCCCACAACGATCTTGACTCCGACGGCCCGGATCAACACGGCGACTGCGGCCGCGCCGAGGACGAACCCGAAGCCGTTGAGGCCGATCGCGACGAAGGCGGCGATGTAGAGCAGGTGTGCGGCGAGGAAGGAGCCCAACCCCATCACGAAATAGCGCTCCTCGAGCATGAGGAACACGTCTCCGGCCAAGGACATCACCAGGCCTGCAACCACCAACCACTGCGCAGCAGTCGGATCTGCGTCCTCCATGACGATCGCAGCAGCTATCAAGACGACCATGGTGAGCGGCTTGAGGACGTACTCGGCGGAGCGCCGTTGCGTTCCCACGGCCACCCAGTCGGCAGCTGCGACCACGAGAGTTGCGACGATCAGAGTCCAGAACACCGGATCAGTTTCGCAGCCCGAGTTGGCTCAGGTGGCATTCAGTCGAACAGCGACGCGACCGAGTCCCACTCGAGGGATTCCGCGAGGCGCATCCGGGCCTGCACCACGAGGCGGGCCCGGTTCACACCCAGGGCCGCACGACACTCGTCACCGCGACGGAACAGGGCCACGAATCGACGTTCCTCGGGTGATCCGTCCACGATCACAACCTCGTCATCGACCCCCGCGCGTCCCACCATCTGGATCTTGGCGTCGTACTGGTCGGTCCAGAACCAGGGGACGCTGTTGAACGGGTCGATGGGGCCGGCCTGACCGTCGCCGAGTTCGGCCACGAGACGGCGGCCGGCATGGGTGCCCTGATCTATTGCGTTCTCCCAGTGCTCCACCCGCATCACTTCGCCCCCGAAGTGAGGGTTGGGCCATGCGGCCACGTCCCCAGCGGCGACGATGCCGGGTGCCGCAAGCATCGTCGAGTCGCACAACACGCCACCGCCGGCTTCAGGCGGCCGCAACTCGAGGCCGGATCCCTCCAACCACGATGTCTGTGGCGCAGCACCGATCCCAACCACCACCACAGCCGCTTCCACCGAAGATCCATCGGCCAGTTCGACCGAGCGAACCCTGCCGTCGGCTGTGGAAGCCATCGACTCGATGCCCACGCCGAGGCGCACGTCCACCCCGTGGTCGCGGTGCAGCTCTGCGACGAACCGCCCGATGTCGCCGGGCAACGCTCGCTGCAATGGCACATCAGCAGCCTCGACCATCGTCACATCGAGACCGCGTCCGCGACATGTGGCCGCAACTTCGGCGCCGATGAATCCGGCACCCACCACGACGACGGGCCCCTCCGTGGCATCGAGGTCGTCCCGCAACGCGATCGCGTCGCGACCGGTTCGTAGTGTGTGAACTCCCGTCGGCTTTTCACCGGGGAGGTTCCGCGCTGCTGACCCAGTGGCGACCACGACGCCATCGGCGGCAAGCTGCTCGCCATCGACAAGCACCACCGTGCGTGAATCGGCGCGAAGGGAGTGCACGGGAGTTCCGAGTCGAAGCTCCACATCCAGATCGGCGAGCTGGCCGGCAACCGGCTGGTTGGCGCGTCCGATGTCCCACTCCCCGGCAAGCACCTGCTTCGAGAGCGGGGGACGGTCCTTGGGCAGCACCTCCGCCGAGTCGAGCACCGTGATGCGGTCGCCGTGGCCCGCCGCACGCAGCGCCTGTACTGCGCTCATACCCGCCAGCGACGCGCCGACGACTACAACATGGCTCACTCGGCGATGGCTATTGCCTGCTTGGGACAACGACGGACTGCTTCTTCCATCTTGTCCCTCAACTCCTCTCCCGGAGTTTCATCGAGGATGTAGAGGTTGTCGTCGTCGCGCACCTCGAAGACCTCCGGGGCGATCCCCATGCAGATCGCGTTGGCCTCACACAGGTCATAGT
>JBPCTP010000393.1:0-3107 GCA_051011615.1 Microthrixaceae bacterium
GGATCCGATTGGCCGGAGACGTCGGCCACACCGCGAGGGTGCTGAACCTTCACATCTTCCACCTCCTGACCACCGTCTCGAAGAACACCACCGAGATCGACGCCGGGGTCCCCGCACGCGGCCTCCACGGCGAGGCCTACCGGGGCCACATCTTCTGGGACGAGCTGTTCATCTTCCCGTTCCTCACCCTGCGGGTCCCGGAGCTCACCCGCGCCCTGCTGCGCTACCGGGCCCGGCGGTTGCCCCGAGCCAGGGAACTGGCCGAGGATTCCGGCTTCGAGGGAGCGATGTTCCCCTGGCAGTCCGGCAGCGACGGCCGCGAAGAGACCCAGACGGTGCATTTGAACCCGAAGTCCGGCCATTGGCTGCCCGACGCCTCACACCTGCAACGCCACATCAACGCCGCTGTCGTGGTGAACCTGTGGAGATACTGGCAGGCGTCGGCTGACCTCGAGTTCATGCGCTTCTGGGGTGCCGAGGTACTGCTCGAGATCGCGCGTTTCTGGGCCAGCATCTCCACCTACAACCACGCACTGGATCGTTACGAGATCAAGGGCGTCATGGGGCCCGACGAGTTCCACGAGGCATACCCGGGAAACGACCAACCCGGCCTCGACAACAACGCCTACACCAACGTCATGGCGGTGTGGTGCCTGTGCCGCGCCTTCGACGTTCTGGAAATCCTGCCCCAGAGCCGCCGCAACGAACTGACCGAGTCCCTCGGCATCACCTCCGAAGAACTGAATCGGTGGGGAGACATCAGCCGGAAGATGAGGCTGTGCTTCACCGATGACGGCATCCTCAGCCAGTTCGAGGGCTACGAAGACCTGGCGGAGCTCGACTGGCACGCCTACCGGGAGCGCTACGGAAACATCGGCCGACTTGATCGAATTCTCGAAGCCGAGGGGGACTCCCCGAACAACTACAAGCTCGCCAAGCAGGCGGACACCGTGATGATGTTCTACCTGCTGTCGAACGACGAACTGGTTGAGATCTGGGATCGTCTCGGATACGACCACGACCCGGAGTTCATCCGGCGCAACGTCGAGTTCTACGAGGACCGCACCTCCCACGGATCGACGCTGTCCGTGATGGTTCACGCATGGCTCTACTCCCGCCTCGACCGCGAGAAGTCCTGGAGCCTGTTCCGCTCCGCGCTGGAGTCGGACATCAACGACGTGCAGGGCGGAACAACAAGAGAAGGCATCCACCTGGGCGCGATGGCCGGCACCGTGGATCTCATCCAGCGCTGCTACGGCGGAATCGAGACCCGCGAAGACATCCTGTACATCAATCCCCGACTACCGGACGAGCTGCACGAGCTGTGCTTCTCACTGGTGTACCGCGGCCAGAGCATCGACCTCGAGATCAGCCAGGAACACATCCGGGTCCGGCTGCCTGACGACGCAGGTCAGTCGATGCCGGTGGCAGTCGACGTGCGCGGCGAGTTCATAGTCCTGGAGCCGGGTGACACCTTCGAGATGCGCATCGACTGACCTGCGCAGCCAGGTCAGTCACGTGCCGATCGTCATCTGCGCGGTAGTCGCGATCGGAATCGAGTGGTAGGGAGAACGGATCACCACCCGGTCACCCCCTGCATCATCGGAATCGCCGGAATCATCTGAGCCATCCGAATCGTCGGAACCCCCTGTGCCCTGATGTGAGCGCCGATTGCGACCAATCAGCGCACCGGCGGCTCCCAGCAAGGCGATCGCTGCGTTGAAGATGAACGCGGCGCGCAGGCCGTCGGTGAAGGCGAAGCGCACAACCCCTTCCACCTGATCGGCGACCGATGGAGACAGCTCAGCCAGCTTGGTAGCGGCCTCGTCCGACCCGGCAATCAGACCCTGGATCTCTGTCAGCTCCGAGGAAGACAGCTGGTCTCCGGCTGCGGTGGTTGCCTCGTCGTAGCCGTCGGTCTCGAAGATCTTGAACACGAAGCCCGTGACCGCGATGCCGAACACCAACGCGATCATGCGAATCGCGGAGATTGCACCTGATGCCAGCCCGGCCTTGTCGTCAGACACGGCATTCATTCCCGCCGTGGTCGAGATGTTGTAGGCAAGACCCTGACCGATGGAGGTGATGGCCAGCGCCGTGACCACGAGACCGAGCCCGGTGTTCTCGTCAGCCAGAGCCAGCGGCACACATGAGCCCGCCACAACCAACATGCCCCCGAACATGGGCCATGTTGCCCCGAATCGCTGGAAGATCTTGCCGGCCACCGGTCCCATCACCGCGAACGGCACGGTGTAGGCGAGGAACACCGCACCGGCAGCCAACGCCGAGTAGTCGAGTGCGTACTGCACATACAGCGTGACGAAGAACATCATTGCGCTGAAGACCCAGTTGCCCGTCCAGGCAACTGCCGCCGCCGCCGCGTACTGACGGGTCTTGAAGAGGCTGAAGTCCACCAGAGGATCGGACGAGCGACGCTCGAGCCAGATGAAGGCGGCCCCCAGGACCACACCGAGGATGAGCGGCAACCACGACATGACGCTTGCGAATCCGTCATCCGACGCCGTCTGGAACGCGAACGTGGCCATGACAAGTGCAGCCGTGATCGCGGCGAAACCCGGCCAGTCCACCTTGTCGGCCGCCGGATCGGTGGACTCCTTGACGAACATCAACGTGAAGACGATCCCCGCGATCGCCAGTGGCACGTTGACGACGAAGAACCACCGCCAGCTCAGCGAGGTGGTGAAGATCCCCGCCACGAGCGGCCCGATCGACTGCCCGATGGTGCCCACGCCGGTCCACACGCCGATCCCGACGCCCCGGCGCTCACGCGTGAACGCGTAGCTGACGATCGACAGCGACGTTCCGTAGAGCATCGAGGCCCCGATGCCCTGGATCACCCTGGCCCCGATGAGGAACCCGAGGCTCGGCGCCACCGCGCATGCCGTCGAGGCCGCAGCGAAGATCACGGTGCCGATCAGCACGATCTTTCGCCGACCGACGATGTCGGCGAGGCGCCCGAAAGCGATCAGCGGCGCGGAGAACGCCAGCAGGTAGGCGTTGACGGTCCACTCGAGGGTGCCGGTGGAGCCACCGAGATCGCGTCCGATGTCGGGCAGCGCCACGGTGACTCCGAAGAAGTCCAGAGT
>JBPCTP010000394.1:0-4716 GCA_051011615.1 Microthrixaceae bacterium
TGCGCTTCGGGGGCCGACCGTGAGCGCGGTTTCGGCGAGCAGCTGTGCGACATCGAGTGCCCTCTCGCGTTCGGTCGTCGCCAGACGTGCCCGGTGGAATCCCGTGATCCAGGCATCTCCGCTCGCATCGACGATCACCCGGTCGAGTACGAGGCCCCGGTGGGCGATGCCGGCTGCGTGCAGGAGACCGACCTGAGCCCAGATGTCCGCGAGCAGCGAGGCATCCAGTTCCGCCGGCTGTGCGGGGTCCTCGTCGTCGGAGTTCGCAACGGGCGATCCCTCGATCTCATCCTCCAACACGCCGACCGACTCCTCGCCGGTGGCCAGCATCCCCACCAGGGCAGGAACCCGTGCGCCACTGCGGCGGGCCAACTCCAGCGAAAGGGCTTCGTGCTCCACGCGTTGGCGGATCGTGTTGAAGGGTGCATCCACCTCATCGGGTCGCAACCTGATGGACTTCCACATGTGGGTCAACGCGTCCGCCGAGCGATCATGGGGCGTCCGCAGGCCGAGGTGCACATCGGTGCCGTCCTTGCGTTCGATTCGGTACGTGAGCGTGGTGTGCCCCGGCGCGATCTGGTGGATGGCGCGGGGTTCTACACGGGCCTCCCGCAGTGCCCGCACCAGTTGCGCCCCGGAGGGTTCCAGACTCGGGGCGCCCCGTAGCAGCAAGACCGCTGCTCCGACCACGATCCCGATTCCGATGGCGGCGACCACGTCGACCGACGGATCCGAGGAGAAGCCCACCCGGATGAGAACCAGCAACGCGAGTACGGCCCATCCGGCCCGTCGCCACCTGGAAGTGAGCCACGGTGATGCGAACACGATCGCCGCGGTGACCCCGGCCATCAGCCCAGAGCCCGGAAAGCTCGGATCCGCGCCGGCGAAAGCGCCGACCGAATCCACTCCGGCGATCACCTCCACGTCGCTGTTGGTGAGCAACAGTCCGAGCAGGGTGGTGAGGGTGCTCGCTGTGACAACGGTGGCGACCAGCCAGAGCAGGAGTCTTCGTCGCCTGGTGACTGCCAGGAAAACGGCAATGCCGACCGCTGCCGTGATGGTGACGATCTCCACCACCGACAGGAGCACCTGTTCCCACCGACTGGGAAGGTTGGAGAGGCCCTCGGCGAGGTCTTCCTCGGCGCCACCGAGTGTGTTGCGAAAGAACAGCGCGACGAAGATTCCCACGCCCAGCACGACCAGGCCGCTGAGCAGCCTCAAGACGTCGCCGGGGGAGCGGATCCGGTCACTGGGCGCAAGATCGAGTTCCACATCCTCGACCGTGCCGGTTGCCACGACGCTCAGGCTAGGCGGCGCATGGGGTTCTCAGGTGCAGCGGCGAAATCGCGGCATCAGGGCTGCGGCAAGATCTCCCTCGACACGAGTTCACTCCTGAGCTGTGGCGCACCGGCGAAGTGGATCGCATCCCAACCACACCGTCGTGCTCCCTCGATGTTCTTGGGCGAGTCATCGATGAACAACGCCTCGGATGGCGCGAATCCGAATCTCTGCTCGGCGTGGCGGAAGATCTCCTCGTTGGGTTTGGTGACACCCACCTCACCGGAGATGACGATGCCCTCGAGCTTCTGGATCGCCGGGTAGGCCTCGGGAATGCCACGGAAGGTGATCTCACCCCAGTTCGACAGCCCGACGCAGCGCCGGCCGGCCTCGATCAGCTCGTCGAGCAGGTTCGCAGAACCCTGGATCACCGGGCCCAGGCTCTCGCGGAAGTGCTCCACGTAGGCGTCCACAACCCACCCGTGTCCGGGGCTCGACAACTCGACCTCAGCCCGGATGTCCTCGAGCGGCGAACCCCGATCGAGGAGCTCGTTGACCTCGAGGGTGAATACTTCCTCGGCCAAGCGGACAGCGGTGTCGTCGTCTCCCGTGGCGGCCAGCATCGCCCCGTGACGGTCCCATGGGATCAGCACATTGCCGAGATCCCACACGATCACCGGGCCGCCAGTTGTGCCGGTTGCCGTCGCCGGTGCCATCAGCAGACTTCGCCGCTGTCGGGAAGGGTCAGATCCACCAGGTAGTCCTCGATGATCCTCGTTGCACATGCGTTGGAGCCGAATGCGACGTGGCCCTCCATGTCGACCACCAGTAGGTAGGCCGTGTCGAGCGAAGCTGCGACCGCCTCGGCGTTCTCCAGTGGTGTGGCAGGGTCACCTGTGTTGCCGACCACCAGGATCGGGGGTGCATCCGGCGCTGAGACGGCTCCGGCGTTGCCCTGCGGATCAGCTCCCCAAACCGCACATGGCAGCATCTCGTTCGCTATGGCGGCGCCGAAGCGCTCGGAAACCTCGATCGCACGTTGTTCGAACTGCAGGTACGACTCGAAGTCCATCGGCCGCTCCGAGTCCGTACACACAACCGCTGCATACGGACCGTACGCTGCGAAGCTCCGATACGACTCGGCGAGTCCCCGAATGCCGTCGAGATCGCCATCGAGGGCCTCGGCGAGCGCCTCACCCATCGGTTGCCATCCGCCATCCTGGTACCCGACGTAAGCCGCAGCCGTCGCCAACTCCGACGGGCCGACGGGGCCGTAGACGCTGTCGCCGGGGGACTGCTCCAGCTCAGCGGCCACGGTGTCATAGGCATCGAGCAGGTCTTCGACGCCACAGCTCTGTTGCCCGGCCTGCGAGCAGAGCTCTGCGTGGCGCATGAACGCCGCATCGAAAGCGGCCGTCTGGCCGAGTAGGAAGTCCTCGAAGGCAAGTGCGGGGTCGACCACACCGTCGAGCACCATGGCCCGCAGGTTCTCGCCGAACATGTCCGCATAGAGCTGACCGATGTGTGTTCCGTACGAGAAGCCGATGTAGTTGAGCGGATCGCCGCCCAGTGCCCGGCGGATCGCTTCGAGATCGCGCGCCACGTTGGCCGTGTGCACGTGTTCGAGGTACTCGCCCTCTGCAGCAGCGCAGTCGGCAGCCACAGCAGATGCAGCTTCTTCGATCTCGGTGCGTTCGGTGTCGTCGTCCGGGCCGGAGTCGGCTGCCCACAGGTCTTGGATCGAAGCGTCGCACTTGATGGGTGTCGAATCGCCAACGCCCCTCGGGTCCCAGCTCACGAGGTCGAACCGCTCGGTCAGTTCGGATGTGAAAGATCCGAATGCCAGGTATTCGATACCGGAACCTCCCGGACCGCCGGGATTCGACAGCAGCGGACCGATCGCGTCGCCGGACGGTTCACGTCGCCCGAGGGCCAGTTCGATCTGTTCGCCGTCCGGCTCGTCCCAGTCGAGGGGTACCTCGAGTGTGGCGCATTCGATCGAGGCGTAGGCGGCCCTGTCGCACTCGTCCCACTCCAGAGGGTCGGGAGTCCAGCCGGACGGGAAGTTCGGGTTGTCCGGGGCCGGTGACGGTGCTTCGGCTGACTCGCCACCTGCGGTGGAGTCGCCCTCGGAGCTGCACGCCGCGCCCACGAGGGCGAGGCAACAGGCGGTGCCGACCAAGAGGCGCTGAATCGAACTCACGACACGTCGAAGGTATCTGCGGCGCATGGCAATGAGTACCCGGTGGCTGGGAATCCGCACATGGAGCCCGCTATGGGCTCATGGCAGCCAACATGTACCAATGGGATCAGTCGAACCAGACCTTCTGGTGCTCGCGGGACTGGCGGTGCAGCAGCAGCACGATCAGCACGTACTCGAAGAGTACGTTGAGCGGATTGCTGGCGAGACGCGGGTCCTCAGCGCCGAAGAGGAACAACACCCAGGAGATGTTGCCGAGGAGCCCGCCGATGGCACCGAGGGCTATCAGCGCCCTGAACACGAGGGGAAGGAAGGCGACGCCGACCGCCACCCGGTATCCGAGCTTCTTCTCACTGGCGATTCCGGCTGCTCCGTATATGTAGCCGGCGAGTACCAGCAGCCCGAGGATCCCGAGACCGCCGCCGGTCAGTACTCCCAGGGCTGCCCAGAAGGCGTCGAAGTACAGCAGGAACTGGCTCATCACCAGGGTCTGGGGCAGTCGTTGGTTGAACCAGCGGGTGGGCATGGTTGACAGTCTGGCAGGCGTCGCGCTCGCCGCTGGAGCCGGCACGCGGCTGCGCCCGCTCACGTACCTACGGCCGAAGCCCCTGTGCCCGCTGGGTGACGAAACCCTGCTCGACTTCGCCCTTGGATCGCTCGCCACGGTGGTGCCCGAGGTCGCCGTGAACGTTCACCACGGCGCAGATGCGATCGCTGAACACGTCGAGTCCGTACGAGCAGCCGCGCAACCAAGCGCCCTGCCGGAGCGACTCCCCGCGGTGCACCTCTCCCACGAGCGGGACGAGCCGTTGGGCACCGCCGGCGCACTCGTCCACCTGCGACGCTGGCTCGGCGGCCGGCACGCGCTGGTAGTGAATGCAGACACCTTCCACGACGCGGATCTCAGAGCCTTCGTGGAATCCTGGGATGGTCGCTCAGCGACGGTTCTGACCACCACGCCCGGACCGTTCGGGCCCCGAAGCACCGTCGTCGCCTCTCTGGTGCCGGCGTCGCTTCTGGCCGGACTGCCTGAAGGGCCCTGTGGGCTGTGGGAGGCGCTCTGGCACGGCGAGGTCTCCGATGGGGCACTGGTGACCCGACACAGTGGCGGCGTCTTCCACGACTGCGGTACGCCGGGGAGCTATCTGGCTGCCAACCTCGCCTGGGCGTCCCAGAGCGTTTCACCGGTCGCGACGCAGTTCCCGGGATCGCTCGTGGGGGAGGGGGCGGTCGTGCAG
>JBPCTP010000395.1:0-7542 GCA_051011615.1 Microthrixaceae bacterium
CGGCGTTCACGCGAGAACCACTGCCGGATCTTCGAGGAGGCGGAACGGCTGGCCACGAACCCGAGCCAGTCCTGGCTCGGCCCTGCTCCCGTGACCTTGGAAGTGAATATCTCCACGGTGTCGCCGACGTTGAGCTGTTCATCGAGGGGCACGAGGCGCCCGCCGACACGTGCGCCGATGCAGCGGTGCCCAACCTCGGTGTGGATCGCATAGGCGAAGTCGACCGGTGTCGCTCCGGCGGGAAGCGTGACGACGTCGCCGTTGGGCGTGAACACGAAGACCTCGTCCTGTTCGAGGTCGATCTTCAGGTTCGCCATGAACTCGCCCGGATCCGTCATCTCCTGTTGCCAGTCGACGATCCGATTGAGCCAGGCGACGTCCTCCGATGGTCCTTCCTTGTAGGAGAAGTGTGCAGCCACACCCCACTCGGCTCGGCTGTGCATCTCCCTGGTGCGGATCTGCACCTCCAGCACCTGCCCCTTGGCACCCACCACGGTCGTGTGCAGCGACTGGTAGAGGTTGAACTTGGGCATGGCGATGTAGTCCTTGAAACGACCCGCCACGGGCGCCCAGAGTGAGTGGATGGTGCCGAGGGCGGCGTAGCAGTCCTTGCTGGATTCGACCACGACCCTCACGCCCACGAGGTCGAAGATCTCCTCGAACTCACGGCCCTTGAGCACCATCTTCTCGTAGATCGACCAGAGGTGCTTCGGACGCCCCGTCACCTCCGCCTTGATGCCCATCTGTTGCAGACGGCTGCGGACCTCGTCGAGGACCTCGTCGATGAAGGCCTCTCGCTGCGGTGTGCGCTCCGCCACCATCTGGTCGATCTCGGCGAACATGGCCGGATTCAGTGAGGCGAAGCAGAGGTCCTCCAGTTGCTGCTTCATCTCCGCCATGCCGAGGCGGTGGGCCAACGGTGCGTAGACGTCGAGGGTCTCCCGTGCGGTGCGGGTCTGCTTGGCAGGCGGCATCGCAGCGATGGTGCGCATGTTGTGCAAACGGTCCGCGAGCTTGATCACCAGGACGCGGATGTCCTTGGCCATCGCGACCAGCATCTTGCGCATTGTGGCGGCCTGTTGGGCCTCCTTGGAGTCGAACTGGAACCTTTCCAGCTTCGTGACTCCGTCGACGATCTCCGCCACCTCGACGCCGAACTGCGACTCCACCTCGACCAAGGAGAGTCCGGTGTCCTCCACGGCGTCGTGGAGCAGCGCCGCCGAAATGGTGGTGTCGTCCATGCCGTATCCCGCCACGATGGCCGCAACGGCGAGGGGGTGGGCGATGTACGGCTCGCCCGATCGACGCAGTTGGCCGTCGTGGCATTCCGAGGCCACTTCGTAGGCACGGGTGATCGCGTCGGTGGGGCGCTTCGGATGCAGGCGCCGGTATTCCTCGAGTATCCCTTGAAGCTCGAGCCGTTCGGGCACCGTGTGGCGGCGCCACGGCAGCACGCGGGTCATCGTGGGCATCTCAGGCCCTCCTCCGCCCCTCGCACAGCACAATGCGCCGTGCGTGCAGGTCAAGGCGATGCTCGGGCGCTTCCATCACCCCAAGTTACCGGGCGGGTCAAGGCACCCGATGCCTGGACCGCCGGAGAAACGGCCGGCGAAGGATTCGACCGTGCGCGGCGGCTGTGGCCTCAGCGCTTGCGCTTCTTGCGCGGTCGAGGCGGATGGCCCATCGGCGTGAGCTTGGGCGTACCTGCGGGGCCATCGCCGCTGGCGTCCTCATCGGACCGCTTCGCGGCGGGCTTGCCCGTCGCGGGCTCCGACGTCGTTTGTGAAGCCCCGGGGGCGGCCGCCGCAGCCGCCATCGCCGGCGCCGCGTCGGCACCGATTCCGTACCACCTCGAGTCCGACGGATCCTGCCCCCTGGCCTCCATCCGCGAGCGGATCTCCCGCCATCGCGGTTCTCGCTCCTTGAGCCACACGGTCAGCGGTGCTGCAACGAAGAGCGAGGAGTAGGTACCGAGCAACAGGCCGATGAGAAGAGCCAGGGAGAAGTCGCCGAGTGTGGTCTGGTCGAGCAGGACACTGCCCACGACGAGCATGGAGATGATCGGCAGCAGGGTCGTGATGGTCGTGTTGATCGAACGCATCACAACCTGGTTGAGCGAACGCCGCATGATGGCGGTGTAGGTGTACCGCCCGGTGCGGCCCAGCCGATTGGCGTTCTCCTGGACGCGGTCGTACACCACGATGGTGTCGTAGAGGGAGAAGCCGAGAATGGTGAGGAAGGAGATGACCGTCGCCGGGGCGATGGTGATCTGGAACAGCGAGTAGACACCGACTGTGATCAGGATGTCGTGCACCACAGCGGCCAGCGCCGCAACTGCCATGCGGGCCTCGAGGCGCCAGGTGATGTACAGCGCGACCA
The DNA here is from genome assembly GCA_051011615.1 of Microthrixaceae bacterium. Lineage (GTDB taxonomy): Bacteria > Actinomycetota > Acidimicrobiia > Acidimicrobiales > Microtrichaceae > JBPCTP01. The sequence goes on from JBPCTP010000395.1 coordinate 2,380, forward strand.
GAACCATGAACACGATCAGCGAGATCACCGCCTGACGGGTGATGTCCTCTCCCCAGGAAGGTCCGACGGTGTTGACATTCACCTCGTCGGGGTCGAGGCCGGCGTCGGCGGCAAGTGCGTTGGCCACCTCGGCACCCACCTCGACGGGCGTGAGGGCGTTGTCGGCAGCCTGGTCCGCTTCGGTTTCCACGCGCCCGGAGATCCGCAGAACCCGGCTGCCGTCCACACTCTCGGCTTCCTGGAACTTGTCCGCCACGATCGTGCGGTCGTCCTCGGCATCGGCCGCAGCGATCACAGCTTCGGCCTGGGCGTCGCTGTAGTTGTCCGACGGCACCTCCCAGATCGATCCACCCTCGAAGTCGATCGACAGGGCCACGCCCTGCACGGCGATCGTGATGATCGACCCGATCACGAGCACCAGCGACACGATGCCCGCTCGGCGAAAGCCCTTGGGGAAGTCGAAGTCGTTGCGACCCCGGTACATGTTGCCCAGCGTTCCCATCAGGCTCCTCCCCCGCCGACAACGGCACCGGCCGCTTCGATCTCACCGGACTCTGCTTGCTTCGACGTCGAGACCTTTGTGATCTTGGCCTGCGTCGCCTCGGGCAGGTCGTCAATGGGGATGCCCATGCGGCTGGGTGAACGGCCGGCTCCGGATCTCGAGAGCGCCATCACCCCGGGACGGAGCACGAAGTAGGCCGAGAAGAGGTCCAGAAGGGTGGCGGCGCCCAGGTAGAAGGCAAACCCCCGTACCGGACCGACACTGAGCCAGTACAGCACCGCCGCTCCGATGAGCGACGAGGTGTCTGCCTTGACGACCGTCGAATACGACCGGGTCATCGAGCGTTCCGCCACTGAGCGAACGGTGGCGCCGAGGCGTACGTCTTCCTTGATTCCCTCGAAGCTGACCACGCTCGAGTCGATCGCGATGCCGATGGACACCACGAGGCCGACCACGCCTGCGAGCGTGACAGTTGCACCGAGCCACGACATCGCAACCCACAGCAACATGGCGGAGGTCGAGAGGCTGGCGAGGGTGATGACAGCCAGGAGGCGGTAGTAGAGGAACAGGTATGCGAAAACCGCCGTGAGTCCGATGAGGCCGGCGATGATCCCGGCTCTCAGAGCGCCCTCGCCGAGCGTCGCTGACACCGTTTCCGCCTGCTGCGGTCGCAACTCGATGGGCAACGAGCCGTACCGAAGTGACGTGGCGACCGCCTGGGCGCTCTCCTGGTCGAAACTGCCCGACACCTCGATCTGGTCCCGCGCGAAGGTGGCGTTGTTGATCGAGGGAGCCGTGAGTACTTCCCCGTCGAGGACAACTGCGAGCTGGCCGCGTTCTCCCTGCTGCGCAGGACACGTCGGATCGCCGTTGAAGCACAGGGCCGCCACCTCGTTGAAGAGGTCGATACCCGTCTCACCCTCCACGAATACCGGGTTGACCACCCATTGGCCCGACTGTGCCAAACCAGCGGTGGCACCCTCGACAGCCTCGCCCTCCAGCCAGTTGTCCCCCGAGCTGTAGGTGGGGCCCAGGCTGTACAGGTTGCCGTCCACGTCCGGCAGTGTCACCGGATCCTCCCGCCGGATGTCGTCCGCGGCGGTTGCGCCGGAATCCGCTGCCACCTCGGCTGCGGCGAACTGCTGGAACTCCTCGGACTGCACGTCCACGCCCCACTGGTTCTGCGGGCCTTCCGGCGGAGTTGCCTCCGGGTCGGCTTCCAGGGCCGCTGTCTGCGCGGCAATCTCCTCGTCGATCACCTGTTGGGCGGTGACGCCCTCGGGGAGTCCCAGTTCTTCGCGCAGGCGCTCCGCCTCGGATGCCTGCTCCGCTCGCTCCTCCTCGGTGAGTTCGGGTCCTAGCAGGCCCAGTACCGGCCGGAAACGAAGTCGCCCAGAAGACTTGACCAGGTCGATCACTTCGTCCTGGGAGATGGATTCCCGCGAGTCCTCGTCAAGTGGAAGCTGCACCGTGACGGTGTTTCCCTGCCTCGAGATCTCCGGCTCTGACACGCCGGTGGCATCCACTCGCTTGCGAATGATCGCAATGGCCTCGTCGAGTTGCTCGGAACTGACGTCCTCCAGCAACTCGCCGTTGGCGAACGGCTGGAGGTTCACCGAAATGCCGCCCTGGAGGTCCAGGCCGAGCGTGGGCGAGCGGCCGAAGAGAATCGTCACCACGAGCAACAGCACTGCGAGGGCCATCACGACCAGCATGTTTCGCAGCGGATGTTGACGCATTGCTGTACTCAGTTCTTGCCGTTGCCGGACTTGTCGCCCTTGTCGGCGCCATCACCGGCTCCGGAGTCATCACCCGAATCGGAGATGTCCACCTCGGCATCGGAGTCGGAGTCGGTGGCGCCGGCACCGGCTTGTCCGCCACCCATGAGCGACGACAGGAACCCGCCACTGCGGCGTCCTTCGGGAGAGTTCGGATCGGGCTCGTCGGACTTGCGACTGATCGCGCCCAGACCGAACTTCATGACCACGTCGTCGTCCACCTCCAGGTGCACCACGTCGTCCTCGATGTGGTTGATGACGCCATGGATACCGCCGATGGAGACGACGTCGTCGCCGACCTCGAGGTTTTTCATCAGCGCTGCCTGCTTCGCCTTCTGACGACGCTGCGGAACCACGGTCAGGAAGATGATCGCGGCGATCGGCAACAGCAGGATGATCAAACCGAACGGGCTGCCTCCGCCGGAGTCTTGTGCGAGAAGTTCGAGTGTCACAGGGCTTCGATGCTACGACGCCGGACGCGGCGGCGGGGAATCCCCGGCAGTTCTCAGGCGCGAGCGCTGTCGCCGGCGCCCGGTGCCATTGAGTCGTACGCAACCGCCAGGCGGTTGCGCGTCGCCTCCAGCGTGCCTGACCGGATCGCCAGACGGATCTCGGTGACAAGGTTCATCATCCACGTGAGATTGTGGATCGTGCACAGGGTTGCACCGGACTGTTCGCCGACGGCCATCAGGTGACGCAGGTATCCGCGGCTGTAGCGCGAGCAGGTGGCACAGCCGCAGTCCTTGCTCACGGGCTCGTCGCTGCGGGCGAACTCGGCTCGCTTGATGTTCAGCCGACCGGTGTCGGTCAGCAGGGTTCCGTGGCGGGCGAGACGGGTCGGAAGCACGCAGTCGAACATGTCGACGCCGGCCGCGACCGCTTCGACGATCGACACCGGATCTCCCACGCCCATCAGATAGCGAGGTTGGTCCGGGGGCAGCTCGTCCAGCGCGGCGCACAGCGCCGGGAGCATCTGTTCGCGGGTCTCGCCCACCGAAAGGCCTCCGATTGCATACCCGTCGAAACCCAGGGCCACGGTTCGACCGGCAGCTTCGGATCGCAGGGATTGCGCCGTGCCGCCCTGGACGATTCCGAACAACGCCTGGTCGTCGGTTCGTCTGTGCGCGCTGCGGGCGCGCTCGGCCCATCTCAGGGTGCGTTCCACCGCACCGCGCAACGTGTCTTCGTCAGAGGGCAGCGGCGGACACACATCCAGCGCCATCTGGATGTCGGCACCCAGCAACTCCTGGCGATGCACGGCGCCTTCGGGAGTCAGGAGTTCGCTGGAGCCGTCGTAGGTGGATCGGAACTCCGCACCCTCCTCGGTGATGCGGGGCTCGAGGGAGAACACCTGGTATCCCCCCGAATCGGTCAGCATGTGGCCGTCCCATCCGCTGAACCGGTGCAGCCCACCGAGGGCCGCAACAGCTTCGGCTCCGGGCCGGAGCATCAGGTGGTACGTGTTGGCCAGCAGGACCTCGGCACCGGTGCCGTCCGCTGCCGCCAACTGAGCCAGTTCGTGAGTGGCGAGGGACCGGATCGTGCCCCTGGTGCCGACCGGCATGAACGCTGGGACCGAGAACTCTCCGCGCGTGGTTGCGACCGTGCCGCGCCGGGCATCCCCGTCGGTGGCGGTGATCTCCACTGAGAGCTTCATCGCGCCTCCTCCGGGAGTCGACTCGACGACCCGCCGGGCTGTGCCCGACTCAGCAGCATCGCATCGCCGAAGCTGAGGAACCGGTAGTCGGACTCGAGTGCGTGTGCGTAGAAGTCGCGCCAACGGGGGCCGACGAAGGCCTCGACCAGTGCCAGCAACGAGGATCGCGGCAGGTGGAAGTTGGTCATGAGGCGGTCGACCACCCGGAAATCGAAACCGGGGGTGATGAAGAGGTCTGTGTGACCGGCCAGGTCGCCCATGTGCGCAACGGACTCGAGCGCCCGCACGGTGGTGGTTCCCACTGCCAAGACCTTTGACCCGGCCACGCGGGCTGTGGTCACGTCGTGCCACGTCTGCTCGGACACCGAGTAGAACTCGGTGTGGATCTCGTGGGACTCGACGTGCTCCGTGGTGACGGGGCGGAACGTGTCGAGCCCGACCACCAGTTCGACAGTCCTCACACTGACTCCCCTGTTTCGCAGTTCGGCCAGGAGCCTCTCGGTGATGTGCAGCCCCGCGGTGGGCGCCGCAGCCGAGCCGGGCCGTGCCGCGTAGGTGGTCTGGTAGCGCTCGGGATCTGACAGCGCTTCGGTGATGTACGGCGGCAGCGGCATCACGCCGTCGGCCTCCAGGGCATCGAGCAGGCGGTGCCGGTCATGGCCGAGGTTCGTCTGCGTCGCACCCACAACCTGCGGCCTGACCAGGCGCCGACCGGCGCCGAGGTCCTCTCCCATCTCGAATGAGAGCCGGCCACCGGCGGAGGTGACCTCCGAACCGGGGCCCATCTTGCGCGATGGCCGGCACAATGCCTCCCACCATCCGTTGCTTGGCGGGCCGGCCTCGTTCAGCAGCAGCACCTCGCCGCTGCCTCCTGTTGAGCGTGTCACGGCTACCCGTGCCGGCAGGACGCGTGTGTCGTTGAGAACCACCACGTCGCCTTCGTCCAGTTGGTCGGGCAGGGATGCGACCACGTCGTCACCGGGCGCGTTTCCCCAACCCCGGTCGACGAGCAGACGGGCAGAGTCGCGCGGTTCGACCGGCGTCTGTGCGATTCGACCTTCCGGCAGGTCATAGTCGAGTTCCTCTGTGCGCACGGCTGAACCGGGCCCCGTAGCCCTAGAAGCCCATCGAACGCCCGATGATTTCCTTCATGATGGCGTTGGTACCGCCGTAGATCGACGACACGCGGGCATCTGCGAACGCACGTGCGATCGGGTACTCCGACA
>JBPCTP010000396.1:0-4390 GCA_051011615.1 Microthrixaceae bacterium
GATCTGCCCGTAGTACGGCGGCAGCGTCGGCACCGGCACCGTCCAGGAAGGCTGTTCCCAGTTGGTGCCCGGATCCTCGGGGCTCGGCGTCGCTGCTCCGGCGAGCGTTGCGACTCCCCCTGAGGCGGCTACTGAAAGCAGCGCTGCTGCTCCCAGGCGGCGCAGGTTTCGTCCGAGTCGTGAATCTGACGTCTGCTGGCTGGTGTCGGAGCGGTACGACATGTCTGGTTCTCCTGTGTTTGTTCCGACGACGCTTTGTCGCCTTCGGACTGCAGGAGTGGCGGTAGTCGGTTTCTGACAGAAACTGGGCAGAACTTCCCGGATCGCTCCCGAAATATCCCGGCCCTGGGCTCGTCCCGGGTCGGTATGAATTCCGAACCAACTCAGTTCGTATTCTGAACCTTCGGCTGTGGGAGTGCTACGGTGCGCGCCGTGGCGGAGCTGACCGGCGACAATCCCCAGGGGGACGACCCCTCGCGCGAAGACGGCTCACACGCATGTTCGATCGCAAGGTCCCTGGATGTGATGGGCGACCGGTGGTCGATTCTCATACTGCGTGACACATTCCGCGGGATCCGGCGATTCGAGGAGATCCGCCGCGATCTCGAGATCCCCAGGGCCGTCCTGTCGGATCGGCTGGCCACCCTGGTCGGCACCGGTGTACTGGAGCGCCGTCAGTACATGGAACATCCCCCGCGCCATGAGTACCGCCTGACAGACATGGGTCGCGAACTCTCACCCGTACTGGTCGGCCTCATGCAGTGGGGCGACCGGTGGCTCGGCAATGGCAGGGCACCGACGGTGCTGGTGCACGATCAGTGTGGAACCGAGGTCGATCTCGGATTCCACTGCGAAAGCTGCAATCGCGACTTCGGGCCCACTGAGATCGAGGGCCGGCCCGGCCCCGGGGCGACCGCTGTGGCCCCTACACCGAGCGAACCAATCGGGAGCACCAGTTGAACACCCCTCCACTGGTCGATCTACGCGAGTCGCCCGAGGTAGTGCACTCAACGGACACCCCCAACGCCGAGGGCGACGAGCTCAGCATCGAACACGCGCTCGGCCTCGAAGCCTCGGAGCTGGCGCGCCTTGCGCAGGAGATCCGCGATCACGCCCACGGCACGCGGATCACCTACTCACCAAAGGTGTTCATACCGCTGACTAAACTGTGCCGCGATCGCTGCGGCTACTGCACCTTTGCACAACCCCCTGCGAGGTTGGATGCTCCATACCTCGAAGAGGCTGAAGTACTGGCAATCGCACGCCAGGGAGCCCGAGCGGGGTGCCACGAAGCACTGTTCACCCTTGGTGAGGCGCCGGAGGAGCGCTACGAGATCGCCGCGGTGTGGCTGGCGGAGCACGGCTACGCCAGCACTGTGGACTACCTCGTGGCGATGGCCCAGCGGGTACTCAGCGAGACCGGTCTGCTGCCCCACGCCAACCCGGGCGCCCTCGGATCCGATGAGCTCAGCCGTCTTCGGAAGGTCGCCCCTTCCCAGGGAATGATGGTCGAGACGCTGCGCGAAGATCTCCTGTGCCATCGCGGCGCACCGGACAAGACGCCCCAACGGCGCCTGGCCACGCTGGAGGCCGCGGGCAAGCTGGGCATCCCCTTCACCACGGGCATCCTGGTTGGAATCGGCGAGGACAGACGCGACAGGGCGGAAGCACTGGGTGCGATCGCCGATTCGCACCGTCGTCACGGCCACGTGCAGGAAGTCATCGTGCAGAACTTCCTGCCAAAGCCCGGCACGGCGATGGCCTCCCACCCGGGGTGTCCGACAGAGGAGTTCCTCGATGCCATTTCCCTGGCACGGGTGATCCTGCCCGCTGAGATCCATCTCCAGGCCCCACCGAACCTGAGTGAAGACCTGTCTCCGCTGCTTGCTGCCGGAATAGACGACTGGGGCGGCGTGTCGCCGGTCACGGCGGACCACGTGAATCCCGAGAGGCCCTGGCCGGCGCTCGATCACCTCCACGCCGAGACCGCGCGCGCCGGACACACCCTGGCCCACCGTCTCACGGTCTACCCCTCCTACGTGCTCGATCCGCGGCGTTGGATCGATGACGAGCTCCGATTCGCGGTGATGGACCGCTCCGACGCCGAAGGCCTTGCACGAGATGACCCCGGATCAGTCTTCCCGGAGCGCACCGAACATCTGACGTCCACCCAGGTCGGCGACGGTGCGGAGGTCGTCATCATCGGTGACCGTTCAACGCAGTGGTACTCGGGCTCCCCCACCGCGCCGAGGATCATCGTGGAAGCACGTGGGCCCGGGGCCGGACTCGCGACGGTGACAGAGCACGCGGAACTGAGCGGGCCCGTTGCAGAGGTGCTCGACGGGGTTGAGCTGGGCCATGAGCTGGGCGAGGAAGAGATCGTCACCCTGTTCTCGGCACGCGGCCGCGAAGTCGAGGCCGTGGCTGCCGCGGCGAACGGCCTCAGACGTCGTCTGGTCGGGGACGACGTCACCTGGGTGGCCAACCGCAACATCAACTACACGAATGTGTGCACGTTCAAATGCCGGTTCTGCGGCTTCTCGAAAGGCCCACTCAGTCTCAACCTGCGTGGAAATCCGTACCTGCTCACGTTGGACGACATCGCTGAGCGCGCAGCTGAGGCCCAGGCGCTGGGCGCCACGGAGGTCTGCCTGCAGGGCGGAATCCACCCCGATTTCGATGGCGACTACTACGTGGACGTCACGCGTGCGGTATCCGAGGCCGCGCCCGGAATCCACATCCACGGATTCACCGCCCTCGAGGTGACAGAAGGTGCGAAGCGGCTCGGTGAACCGCTGTCGCAGTACCTGGGCCGACTGACCGACGCAGGGTTGCGTTCCCTGCCCGGCACCGCTGCTGAGATCCTCGATGACGACGTGCGCGCCGTGCTGTGCCCGGACAAGGTCGACACCGAGGAATGGCTGGATGCACACCGCATCGCCCACTCCGTGGGACTGCGCTCGAATGTCACGATCATGTTCGGGGCGATCGAATCCCCACGCAGTTGGGCGAAGCACCTGTTGGTCACTCGCGACCTGCAACGCGAGACCGGTGGTTTCACCGAGTTCGTGGGCCTTCCCTTCGTGCACATGGCGTCACCCATCTACCTGCAACGCAAGGCACGCAGGGGTCCGACGTTCCGGGAGGTGTTGCTGATGCATGCCGTTGCCCGAATCGTCTACGCAGGAGACATCGACAACATCCAGGGTTCCTGGGTGAAGCTGGGCGCCGACGGCATGCGTCAATTGCTGCTCGCCGGAGCAAACGACCTCGGCGGCACACTGATGGATGAGAACATCTCACGTGCCGCCGGAGCTGATCACGGCACCGAGCTCGGGGAGTCGGACTTCGCCGAGCTCGTGGAACCGATCGGCCGCCAACTCGTTCAACGCACGACTCTCTACGGGCGTCCCGGCGAAACGGCCTCCTAGGCGACGTCACACTCCGCGCCGAGTGTGACCACCTCGGCTGACGGGCCACTGCGCGTGCACCCACCGACGGAGTGGGTCACGACTCCGTCAACATCGGGCACCACAAGTACCGTCGCCGCCGCGCCGTCCAGGTAATGCGCAACCGATGGGTTGTTGTCCGCCACGTCGTCGCCCGGCGTGTCGTTTCGCAGTGGTTTCGGGACGCCGGCGTCGTCACCCCCGGACGGAATGAAGCCCCACGACCCGGTCTCCGGGTTCACGCCCTCGGGCACCCTCACCTGGATCGGCTTGCCTTGGGGGGCGGCAACGCTCACCTCAGCGCTGAAGCTCGTTGTGCTCCCACCGCATGTCGAGAGCTCGACGGTGACCGTGTGCGGGCCGGCCTGGGCGAAGCGCAGCGCTCCGGTGACCGTGCCCGCGGCCCCTGTTCCACCGTTGCATGCACCGTCGATGCCCTGAAGTGGGGCTGAGGCAAGTGCGCCGACGCCAGTTCCGACCACCCGGGCCGCGGGAGTGGTCCCCGCGGGTAGGTCCGGATCCGACCAGTCGAGGGAAACCGTCACCACCGAACCAACGGATGCGGTTGAGACAACGATCGCTCCGGCCGTGAGCGGCGCATCGGGGGCAGTTGTGGTTGTCGGTGCGGGTGCGGGCGGTGCGGCGGCGCCAGGCGAAGGGGAAGATGGGATTCCGCGCGCTGCACTCGCAGGTGGGAACCTGCCCGCACCTGAACTGACGCCCGCTATCGACGGCGGTGTCGTTGTCGGTAGGGCCAGAGTGGTCGGAATGGTCGTGGGGACGGCAGTCACCACACTTCCCGTGCCGGCCCCGGACTCCTCGGAATCGGCACCCTCGTCAGCTGGGTCGTCGTTGGGATCGGCGGACGGGGCCACCACCTCGTCGGGGTCCTCGCCGCCTGTGAGCGCAAGTGCTGTCCCGCCGGCCAACAGGACTAGTGC
>JBPCTP010000397.1:0-4536 GCA_051011615.1 Microthrixaceae bacterium
GTCGATGTGGTCGCGGTAGGAGAGCACCGTGATATTGAGCCCTGCGCCGTCCATGATCGGTCCCATCGGATACGCGGCGATCAGCTCCGCTCCCGCCAGGTACAACGGGAACGGTGGGCCGGGCACATTGGAGATCACCAGGTTCTGCACCGGCGCGATCGAGTCGGCGAGGTGCATCGAGCCGTACAGGCGCGAGGCGAGGCCGAAGGTGCGTGGTGCCGACCACTCGGCCCAGTCGGTGAGGGTGCGTGCGCCGACCATGTCGTGGTCGAGCTTCGCCCCGCTGGTCGACTCAGCGATCAACTCAACGCGCTTTGCAGGATCGTCGACCTCGGTCGGCAACTCCGCGAACATCGCGGACACCTTGTTGCCGAGCGTGCCCTTCTCGTCGTCCACCCGCACCGACACCGGGCATGTTGCGACGAGCGGATCGTCGGGCAGTTCCCCGCGTTCGAGCATGTAGGTGCGCAACGTGCCGGCGCACACCGCGAGGATCACGTCGTTGAGCTTCACACCGAGAGCGTCCTTGACGGCCTTGGCCTGATCGAGTGGCAGTCGGGCGAACGACACGGTGCGATGCGGGCCGATGGAGTGGTTCCAGGGTGTGCGCGGAGCGTTCATCGGCAGGGCGCCATGTTTCGAGTCGGGATCCCGCACCGCACTGATGAGGTCCGAAACGCCGCTGATCGTGCGGCGGGCCAGGTCGAACGAATCGCCGAAACGTCGCATCTTGGACAACGCGGCGTAGGTGAGCAGCTCCTGGTCCGACGGAATGCGCTCCGGTTCGATCTCCACCGGCTCGATATCGCGACCCTCCGGTTCGAGGTCGTACAGCTCGGTCATGATCTCCGCGCTAGATGCGCCGTCGATAGCTGCGTGGTGCACCTTGACCACGAAGCCGACCCGGTCGTGCTTGAGGCCCTCGATGACCCACGCCTCCCACAGCGGACGGGTTCGATCGAGCGGGATGGAGGCGATCTGGGCTGCCACGTCGGCAAGTTCACGGCGTCCGCCCGGCGCCGGGCAGCCGATTCGGCGAACGTGGTAGTCGAGGTTGAAGTTCGGATCCTCGATCCACACCGGGTGGTGGAACTGGAACGGCACCTGCACCAGCCGGCGACGAAACGGGGGCACGAGGTGCAGCCGGGCCCGGATGTGCTCCTTGATCGCCTCGAAGCTGTAGCCATCCTTCATCGTGGTGACGTCGTAGATGCCGGTCATCGCCACGTGCATGTGGGCGTCGTGGGTCTCCACGTAGAGGAAGGTGGCGTCGAGTCCCGTCAGTCGTTCCATGTCGCCATTGTTCCCCATTCATCGGCACGGCGCCTGCTCGACACACGCCACCGACCGGAGGACGTCAGCCGGCGCCGCAGTTCGACTCCGGAGGCTCTTCGGCGAGACGGTCGGCCAACCAGCTCGCCGTGTCCGCTGACGATGCGCCCAAGACGGCGTCGTGGCCGGCGCCCGGGTAGATGCGGAACAGCACGTGCACGTCCTGGGCGCAGATGTCCTCGACCAGATTCTGCGTGAGTTGAACGGGCAACGACTCGTCCAGCGCGCCGTGAACGACCATAAGCGGGCCCGATGCCTGTGACGGGTCGTAGCCGGCGTAGTCGTTGAGTACCTCCGTGAGCAGGCCGGTGATTTCGGGGCTCGCGAGCATGTCTTCGGGGTCCACGTCGTCGAAGCCGGGCACTGCCTCCTCCCAACAACCGTGGGTATACAGGGCCTGGCGCTCAGCTGCCTGCGGACCCAGCGCGACCGATGGGTCAAGCCGCGGCTCGACCGTTGCCGCGGCCGCCAGGAACAGGACCCCGTAGCCGCGCCCCGGCACCGAGAACATCGCAGGGGTGAACGAACCCATGTCCGCCGATGGTGCCGCCACCACAGCGCCCCGGTAGTCCAGCTCCTCCGGGGCGAGTTCCAGGCGTTCATCGGTCGCCAATGCGGCGAGGCCGCCCTCGGAGTGGCCGATGGTCAACCACTGTGCCGCCAGTGAGCCCAGTTCCTTGAAGCCATGCGCGGCCCGTACGGAGTCGATGGTTGCCCGGGCCATCTCCTCGCTGCGGTGGTAGCTGTGAAGTCCCGGAGTGCCGAGCCCGTGGTAGTCGGTGGCGGCCACCACGAAACCCTGGTCGAGCAGGTCGCGACCGACCTGGCCGTAGTCGTCGTACATGAGGTTGCCTGTGGCGCTGGGGGCACAACGATCTGCGACACCCGTGGTGCCGTGGGCCCAGGCCACCACCGGCCAACCGCGCTCCGGTGCTGCTCCATCGGGCTCCAGGATCATGCCGCTGACCACCGCCGGCTCACCTTCGGCATTCGTTGATCGGTAGAGCACCCGCCAGCCGGAGGCTCCGGCGAGCGGGCCGGTCATCTCGACCTCCTCGGAGCGCAGAACGGTGCCCGGCTCGGCCTCGGCGACCGCCGCCGGATCCAGGGTCGTCAGGTCGTAGAAAGCCTGGTCAGCTGTCGGCTCAGGGCTCGGTCCATAGGGTCGCGGTGCGTCGGGCAGGTCGACCGCCGGCGCGGCCCAGTCGCTTGCATGCTGTTCTGGTGCGACGAACTCCGCCGGCCCTGCAGCGGTGTCCTCGTCATCGGACACGTCGCCGGAACCGCTGCCGGCCTCGGTGTTGCATGCGGCAGTGGGCAACAGCAGGGCGCAAGCCAGCGCGGTCAGACTGCGCAGGCTCCGCGCCCGTTGAATGAACACCTTCGGGACCATAGCTGCGCTGTGAGGATGCAGGTGGAGCCGGATCGCTTTGTCAGCGGGCGCAGTTATCGTCAGACTGCGAATGATGCGGATGCACAGCACCCAACCAATCTGGACCCCTGGCAAGCAACGGGTTGCTGGCAGCAAGATGGACCGGTTCCGTCGAGGTGCGGCCACAGGTGTGCGCCGCAACCTGGATGACCCCGAGGCCTTGCACCGGTGGTCGGTCGAGGAACCCGAGGAATTCTGGGGGTTGCTGTTCGACGAGCTCCTGCCCTCGGTCGACCGCAACGGTGCTGCCCTGGTCGGCCGGGAAGGCGCGGCGTTCGGTGTCGACTGGTTCCCGGGTACGCTTCTGAACGCCGCCGAGGCGATCCTCTCCGGAAACGTGGCCGGGGATCCCGCTGTGGATGAAGCCGTGATGTTCGTCTCGATCGACGAGCGTGGTCGGCGACGTGAGGTCACGCGCGCACACGCCCGCGCTGAAGTCGCGGCCATCGCCGCCGCGCTTCGGGCCGAGGGAGTTGGAGAGGGCGACCGGGTGGCGGTGTGGCTTCCGAACACCGATGTGGCGATGCTCGTCATGCTCGCTGCGGCCTCCATCGGTGCCGTGTTCAGTTCGACCTCGCCCGATTTCGGGGTCGACGGAGTGCTCGACCGCTTCACCCAGATCGAACCGGCCGTGCTGGTCGCTGCCGACGGATACACCTACGGTGGCCGGGACTTCGACCGTCGCGGCCAGCTGGCCGAAATCATGGGCGGCCTGCCGACGGTGCGAACCACCGTCGTGGTCGGGTTCCTCGAACCCGCGCCCGACCTGGCTGAACTCGAGGAGTTCGGCCACGCCGTCGACTTCGGAGCCTGGGTGTCGCCACATGAGGGAGCCAAGCCCCAGTACGCACAGCTGCCATTCGACCATCCGTGGTACGTGCTGTTCAGCTCGGGCACCACTGGCGTGCCCAAGTGCATCGTGCACCGCACAGGTGGTGTGCTGCTGCAGCACCTCAAGGAACACCAGCTCCATTGCGACATCGGTCCCGGCGATCAGGTCTGCTACTTCACGACTTGCGGCTGGATGATGTGGAACTGGCTTGCATCGGTGCCCGCATCCGGTGCCACGGCAGTGCTCTATGAGGGCAACCCATTCCATCCCGGCCCGCAGCGGCTGTGGGAGGTGGCCGAGGCGGAATCGCTCACCTTCCTCGGGGTGTCGGCCAAGTACGTCGACGCGGTCCTCAAGGCCGGGTATCGGCCGGTCGACTCGGTGGACCTCTCAGCACTGCGGACCGTGGCGTCAACCGGCTCACCGTTGTCCCCCGAGTCCTTCGACTGGCTCTATGAGGCCGTCTCGCCGGGCTGTGCCGAAGGCGGACTGCATGTCGCCTCGATCTCTGGCGGCACGGACCTGTGCGGCTGCTTCGTGGGCGGCGACCCGACGAGGCCTGTGTACTCCGGTGAGATCCAGGGTCCCGCTCTGGGTATGGCGGTGGATGTATGGGACACCGACGGCAACCCGGCCGCGCCCGCAGTGCGCGGCGAACTGGTGTGCACCGGTCCGTTTCCATCCACACCGCTCGGGTTCTGGGGCGATGGCCCCCTCGGTGCGATCGGCCCCCGCTACTCGGGTGCCTACTTCGAACGCTTCGAGGGCGTGTGGGCGCACGGAGACTTCGCTTCGTGGACCGACCACGGTGGCATGGTCATCCACGGCCGCTCGGACACGACCCTCAACCCAGGTGGGGTGCGGATCGGCACCGCGGAGATATACCGTCAGGTGGAACAGATCCCCGCGGTACTCGAGTCCCTCGTGTTCGGCCAGGAGG
>JBPCTP010000398.1:0-7029 GCA_051011615.1 Microthrixaceae bacterium
AGAATGGGCGATCATCCGATGTGGACGATTTGGGCTTGGAGAATCTGTGACGGGTTGGGAGCGGGGCCTCCGCGAGCGGAGCCCACCAAGCGACGCGGGATACCACAGGCGGCCCGCTTCCTGCATCGTCGCCGGAGTGTCTCCAGGAGCCGGACACCGCGACTTCAGGACACTCGATCACACACTCGGCAACCACATCGTGGAGCGCCTCGAAGCGTGCGCCAGCATGCGTTTGGAATGGCTCAACTGACCGGGCCTGATCCCGGCCGGCCAGAATTCATGGCGGTTCAAGATCTGCCGGCTCGTAGCCGATCTAGACCATTGGCCGACAGATGGGGATGGCAGACATGGACAGATCACGAAAGGCTCTCGCCACGTTGGGGGTGCTGCTCGGAACCACGGTTGTGGGCGCTGCGGCGGCCGCAGCGGTGGACGGTGGCACGGACGGATCGACAGAGGAGTCCACGACCTCCACCGAGGGTGGATCCTCTACAACCTCCGCCCCGGCCGAGGACACATCGACCACCACGGTGACGGACTCGACTCTGCCGGATCCGACGGTGCCTGACTCGAGTGCACCGGATTCGACCACCTCGTCCTCCACCACGACTTCCGCGCCGGATGACCCGGGCAGCGAGTACCCCCTGGTCGGAGCCGAGGCCTACGGGCTGTGCAACGCCTTCGCCGCGCGTGCCCAACCCGGCAACTCCCAGGGTTGGCAGCGCCTGCAAGACGCCGCCGGCGGCGACGTGGATGCCTATTGCGCCGAGGTGTTCGCCGTCAAGCAGGCCGAGCGGAACTCCGGGCCCGACACAGAGGCCGAGGAACCGGAGGAGAACAAGCCGAGGGCCACCACAGACTCTGCGAACACGACGGCACCGACAGCCAAGGCGAAGAAGCCCGACCCGAACGGCAACGGCGCCCGAGAAGTGACCGGTGAACCGAACCGGGGCCGCGGAAACGCAAAGAAAAACCGATAGCGCTCCGCCTCCGAGCAGCACCGGCTCTGAACGACTCCTTGCCGCGCGGGGCGGGCCTTGGAACCGGAGCTAGTGGTGTCGGCCCTGGCGGTCGGAGAACTCGGCCTCTAGGGACCACAGGTGCTGCATGCCGAACCCCTTCACCTCGAACTCACCACGGTCGGAGATCTCGAACTCGTTCTCCAGCAGGACCCTCGTGTCCTCGTTCATGGTGATCATCATCGGCTCCGACATCGACTCCATGCGGGCCGCGAGGTTCACCCCCGGTCCGAACAGGTCGTAGACGTACTTCTGCACGCCGACCAACGACCCTATGACCGAACCGCTGTTGATTCCGATGCGGGCAACCCACTGCTCGGGATGGGCCGCGTTGCGCTTCTCCAGATAGCGGCGCATGCGTAGCGCCGCTTGCGCGATGTTCACAGCATGCTCGTCGTCGGGTTCCGGGATGCCTGCCACAGCCATGTAGGCATCGCCGATCGTGCGAAGCCGCTCGCAGCCTGACATCTCGACGATCCGGTCGAAGGCCGAGAAGATGTCGTTCAGTTCCGAAACGAGGCCGCTCGCGTCGCGCGATATGGCCATGTCGGTGAAACCGACAAAATCGAGCATGAGGATGGAAGCCAGCTCGAAATGCTGCGGCGTCGCCGTGCCGTAGTCCCTCATTTCCTCGAACACGGGTCGGGGCATGATGTTGAGCAGCAGACGCTCAACACGATCCTTCTCGCGCTCCAGATCCTTGGCGTTGCGCTCGGCGATCTTGGAATAGGACTCGAGCATGTACTCGGCTTCCCGCTGGCCGGACACGTTCGTTGCCTGCACGAAACCTAGCGGCGGATCGGAGTCCTCGACGGGTTGCACCTTGATGTCCAGGGGCACCTTGCGCGACCCGACCTCCACCTCGCTCTCGGCCTCCAGCATGCGACCGTCGTTGAGCCGTGTGCTGACCCGGTCCATGTCTAGAACCGGGACCCGGCTCCCGATCTGTGAGTCTTGCTCCGCCACATCAGGAGCGAAGTAGCGGAAGAAGGCGGCGTTCTCGAAGAGGATCTCTCCCGTAGCGACATCGAACACGGCCACGCCTGCGTCCAAGGACTGCATCACCCGCTGGAGTTGGCCTTGGCCCAGGTCGCTCACTTTGTGACGACGAGTTGGCGTTTCGAGCTGAACTCGGCCATCAACTCCCCGATGTCTGTCTCGGGCATGTTGGAATCCTCCAAGGTGTCGCGCAACACACCGGAGAGACGCACGAAGTCGTCGGAGGTGATGCCGAGGTGCGCGTGCACTCGCGCGAGGTGCTCGTCGGAGAATGACGCAGGTCCACCCATCAGCGAAGCGATGAGCTTGGTCTGGTGGTCGATCTGCCGCTTCATGTCGACACCTGCGAAGAACGGGGAAAGCTGGGGATCATCGAGTACGCGGTCATAGAAGCGCGACACGATCTTGCTCACTTTCGGGAACCCACCCGCACGCTCGAACAAACTCTGCATTTCGCCTCCGTACTGTGCGGCGATGCTAACAGCGCTTCCGACTGCACCCGATGCCCGGTGGGAGCACCGCACGACCAACCCGCGGCCCGCGGCTGAGGGTGCCGAATAAGCCCGGGATGCTTGGCGTCTCCAAGGGCCACAACTCGTCGGGTTATGAGTCTGACCGTCGAACAAGCGTTGTGCCACGCCGCGAACTTCCCGCGGTTGGTGCTGGCGCGTCGAGCGCGGGGTCCTAGAGTGCGGTGCCGTTTGATGAGTTCGTTGTCCTTAGGAGACCCCCATGCGCAAAGTCACAGCAGTAGTTCTGATCGTCGGAGCAGCCGTCGTCGGGCTCTCGGGTTGCTCGTCTGACGACTCGTCGGACACGACCACCACGACCGAGGAATCAGATTCGAGTTCCAGCCTCAGTTTCGAGGTGTCGACCCCGGAAGGTCAGGTTTCAATTTCTCTCGACGGTGAACTCCCACCTGGGTGGCCGGAAGACTTCCCGCTCCCCGAGGATGCTGACGCCGCTGGCTCAGGTTCGCTCGGTGGCAGCTCCTCCGGTGTGATGGTGGGCGTCTACACCACCGAGGAGTCAGGCAAGGACGCCTTCGATTTCTACAGCGGAGAGTCCTCCTTGGAGCCGTCTTCGGAAAGCAGCGCCGGTGGGGACTCGAGCTTCCTGGGCTCGATGGACATCGGCGGGTCGTATCCGGGCTCGGTAACTGTGGCTGAGATCGGCGGAACCACCTACATCGTCGTCGTGTTGACCACAGACGGAGCCTCCGGCTCAAGCCCCACTTCGAGCACTACCTCCACCACGGCGGCTACCTGAGAAATCTTCGGCCAGATTCGATGGAGAGCCGACCCCCCCAGCAAGAAAGCACTTCAACAACAATCGACGATGGCCTGCTCGCCCAGTGCCCTTGACGGGCGTTTGAGGCGAACGGGCGATCATCCGACGTTGACGACTCGGGCCTTGAGAATCTGTTGAAGGCTATGAGAGTGGCCTCCGCCAGCGGAGACCACCAAGCGGGGTGGACACCACAAGCGGCCCAGCTTTCTGCATCGTCGCCGCAGGCGCATGGACGGCTGTCAGCCGACTTTCGGATCTGTCGGAACCGACACCGTCTCGCAGAGGTGTCCCGGCGACCGGTCAGAAGTCGGTCGTCACGGGTCCGAAGGTCAGGCCGTCGCCGGCAACGATCGTGTCGGGGTTCACAGAGCCCAGGTTGAACCCGTACGCGGCAACCGCGGCGTCGGGATAGAGCGCCTGGAAGCCTGCCCAGGGCATCGGCTCCGCCTGGCTACCGGGACCCGACAAGATCTTGTTGGTCCACCAGAGGCCATCATCCGGAGCGGTCGCAGTGGCATCCCATTCCTGCCAGGTGTCGAGCTGGATCGCCGACTGGGTGCCGCTCTGCTGGTAGGGCTCGTAGACCAGCGTGGCGAAGTTCGTCGGGACACTCGTACCGATGATCGCCACGTTCAGCGAGAGGTGAATCGCATCTCCTCCAGTCGAGGCGGAGGACTTCTTCGCCCAGTAGGAGATGTCGTCGATGTCAGCCAGCGGCGTACCGAACTGCTCGTAGTTGAAAACCTGGGCCTTGTCGAGCCCACCATCGGTGGCACCGGTGGCCAGCGACGCAGCGGTGCAGCCGAAACCGACCGGAGCACCGAGGTCATCGTTGACGTCCACCGAGCCGTTGACGCGGGTGTCGGCGCTCCACCATCCGGTGGGTGGTTCGGTCGCCACGCCAAATGGTGGCGGGAAAGCCGCCACGTCTGGCTGACCTGCATTGATCGCTGTGACCGTGTCGCTACACGGGGGAGGTCCGGGCATCGGGGCGCATGCGCTCATGCAGGCAAAAGCAAGTGCCGCTACTGCCCCGATTGCCATCTGCCGACCGCGCTTCGTTGAATTTCCACGCATTGTCTTGCTCCCTCCGTGCCAGTCCTCGCCAAGACCCGACGTAGCTTTGTTACTCCTCAAGCAACCTAGCTCCTACTCAAGGGCCCGTGCCACCGATTGTGGGGTCATCAAGGCCGCTGCCAGATCTGGGTCCGGAAGCCGGATCCTCGGTCCGGCCGCGCCTGACTCGGCTACTGCAACCGTTTCGTGCCTGTCAGTGCCCTACCCTGGGCATAGGTCCGGGAGACGCCAGCAGCTGACTGCGGAAGACGGTGAGGACGACGAAAAGGGGACCGGGTCTCTGACCCAGGCCCCTTTTCGTCGTAGTTGGTGGCGGGGGCAGGATTTGAACCTGCGACCTTCGGGTTATGAGTCCGGACCCGATGTCCGGTCAGATGATCCACCGAGTCTCTTCATGCGTTTGGGAAAGGTCTTTCGAAGAATCGCCAACAAGCCCGCCGGAGTCATAGAGGGCTGTTCCGGGCAGATGCGTTTGACGGGCGTTCCCATCCAGGCTTGTGGGGACGGCTACCGGGTAGCGGTCAGGCACCATTCACGGTCTCCCCGACCGGGACCTTGGGGGGTACCGGCCAGCAGCTCAGTGCTGAGGCATTGCAGATAGCAGCATTTGCGGGTGCAACAGAGCGGCTGAGCCACAGGCGACCTGCGCGGTGGGGTTCCCGACTCCGCGGCACTCTGCTTCACCACCGGCACCGGCCAGTCGCAGCCTGCGCGGTGCGCGCCCCCTCTGGGTGACGCTATTCAGCTCTGTGCGTTCAAGGTGTAGCGGGATCCCACCACGCTCGGGGCATAGCGACCCGGAGCGAACTCGGTGGCGAGTGATGCCTTGGCCCGCCATCCGGTGCAGTGTCCGGGGGCGATGACACGCGGGGAAATCCGTTCACGCAGGTCTCGCACCGTCTCGGGGATCCTGGTTTCCATCAGCGTTCCGGCCAGGTGGTAGCCGCCTAGCACGACGTCGATCGGCGATTCGGGGAACATCGCCTTCGCTGCCAGACAGGCGTTCACCACCCCAGCGTGCGAGCACGCGGACAACACAGATGTCCCACGGCCGCGTACATGAGCTGCGAGGAACCGTTCGTCCATGATCAGCGGGTCGGGTTCACCCACGTCGCCCCGCCAGGTGTAGTGGCCCGGGAGACCGGTCTCATAGGTGGTGACGCGAGCGATCTCACCGCTGGAGGCGAACAATTCGGCCACAAGGTGGGGGTCGTCTCTCTTGATCACCTCACCACCCGCGGAGTCGAGCTCCTCGAAGGTGGGCTCCGGTGGCAGGAGTGCGAAGTCACCGGTGGGCAACTGACCACCACGCTGGTCGGGACGGTCCGGATGCAAGTCCAGCACCGGTGGGGGAAGTCCGGCCGCCGCGCGAGCTTCCGCGACGGCTGCCACCACGACCGGGAACCCTCCCGAGTGATCCGCGTGCCAGTGCGACAGGAAGATCCACTCGATCTCCGCCAGGTCGAGTCCCAGGCGATCGGCGTTCTCCAACCACACGTTCCCGTAGGGCCCCACGTCGAAAAGGGCGGTGCGCACGTCGTCGCCGAGCCGACCGGTGAGCAGCACCGAAAGGCCGTGGCACGCCACGCAAAGGTGGTCGAACACCTCGATGCCCTGGTGGCCTTCGTGCTGGCGTGCAGGTGGGAGCCGCATCAGCAGCGACACCATCTCGGGAAGCTGGGGGGTGCCTTCGTCGACACTCGAGAGCGTGTCTGTCTCGTTGTCGACCACGACGGTCAGCTCCAGCGAGTCGAGCTCGGGGATCGGAAGTGACGGCACAGAACAATCGTAGGGGCCACTCGTCGGACGATCGGCGGGATTGCCATAACCGCTCGCAGGCATCAGGCGCTATACGGCGAGACCGGTTGCCGGGACGCTGGTGGACCCAGCAATTGGCCGACTTCTCGGGGCAGCTGCGCGAGGCTGGGGTATCGGATCAGGTCGGGTGGTCGCCGCAGCGGTGAGCATGGTGCTCGTGGTGCTCTATGGGGCCGGATCGGGGTGGTTGGTCAGCTCGGGTGACGCCTGGTACCGAGGCCTCGACACTCCTTCGTGGCAGCCACCCGACGTCGTATTCGGTCTGATCTGGCCCTACAACTTCGTGGCCATCGCCGCCGCGGGCCTGGCGGTCTCGATCCACGGCGCTGGCAACGCCCGCGTGGTGTGGCTCGTCGGACTCGCCGGAAGCGTGGCCGCCGCGCTGACGTGGGCATGGTTGTTCTACGAGCAGCATGCCCTGTGGGCATCCGCGGTCGCACTGGTGGTGGCCGCCGTCGCCACCCTTCCGATCGTTGCCGCGGCGTTCACCACCCGCACCTGGGCCGGGGTCCTCCTCGTGCCCTATCAGGTGTGGCTTGCGCTGGCGGCGTTGCTCTCGATCTCCTACGCCCGGCTCAACTGATCGAGCCTTGCGGACGACCTGCACGCCCTCCTCTGCGACAGTCATCAGCCTGCAGAACCGCGAGCGGGTCCCTCGGGCGGCCGACCCCGGCTGCCTACCGTGGGGCCATGGAGTTCGACGATCCCTTCCTCCATGCTGCTGTGGGTGACACGCCGCTGGTGCGCCTCACCAATGTGGTGCCCGAAGGTTGCGCCGAGGTGTGGCTCAAGCTCGAGTCCGGCAACCCCGCGGGCACCTACAAGG
>JBPCTP010000399.1:0-5072 GCA_051011615.1 Microthrixaceae bacterium
GACGAGTCCAGCCCGCTGTGCGACGCCCGGCTGCCTGACGGCTCACGGGTGAACGCCGTGATCTCGCCGCTCGCCGTCGGCGGTCCGTACCTGACGATCAGGAAGTTCTCGGCCGATCCGCTCCGCATCGACGATCTGATCCGGTTCGGCACGCTGAGTGTGCACGCGGCTCGCTTCCTTCAGGCTTGCATCGTCGGCAAGCTCAACGTGATCGTCGCAGGCGGCACCGGCACCGGTAAGACGACCATGCTCAACGTCCTTTCCAGCTTCATCCCAACCGACGAGCGGATAGTGACCGTCGAGGATGCGAAGGAACTTCAACTCCACCAGGAGCATGTGCTCTGCCTCGAGTCGAGACCGCCGAACGTGGAAGGTCGCGGCGAGGTTTCGATCCGCGACCTGGTCAAGAACACGCTCCGTATGCGACCCGATCGCATCGTGGTGGGAGAGTGTCGTTCCGGTGAGGCGCTGGACATGCTCCAGGCGATGAATACCGGCCACGACGGCTCGCTGACGACGGTCCACGCCAACAGCCCTCGCGACACCCTTGCCCGTCTCGAGACACTCGTCCTGATGGCCGGATTCGACCTGCCGGTGAGGGCCATTCGCGAACAGATGGCCTCAGCGATCGACGTGATCGTGCAGTTGTCGCGACTCCGTGACGGCACCAGGCGAGTCACCCACATCACCGAGGTTCAGGGCATGGAGGGAGACGTCATCACCCTCCAGGACGTCTTCCTGTTCGACTTCTCCGCGGGTGTGGATGAAAACGGCCGATTCCGCGGGCAGCTGCAGGCCACCGGCGTGCGTCCCAAGTTCGCCACCAAGCTGGCCGATCTCGGAATCAGGCTCGGCCCTGAGGTCTTCAGCCCCGGGACAACGGGATGAGAAACTCACCGCGCAGGCTCCTCGGTATCTGTTCCTTGTTGTGCGCGGTCTCGGCGTTGGTGTTGGGCTCAGCCCCGACGGTCTCGGCCCAGGACGACGAACAGCAGTTGCTGCGAGTGGAAACGGTCAACGCTCTCGGCGACGATTGGCAGGCCACGGGATTGTCGAATGCCGGGACTCCAACCGTGTCGGCGGACGGCGAAGAGCTGGCCTCCGAGGCGTTCTCACTCAGCACCGACATCGTGGTCGTGTTGGACAACGACCGTGGGCTTCCCAACGGCACGTTGCAGCTGGCCGGCAACGCCGTGGAGGAGTCATTGCTTCCCGGCATGGGCAACATCAACAACGTTGCCGTGGTGAGCACTGGGAAGCAGGGTTCCCGACAGGAGATCGGCCTCAGCAGTGACCCCGCGGCGGTGACCCGTGCGATCGACACCACCATCTCCGACGGTGATGCCGCCACGTGGGATGCGCTCACGCGGGCGGCGGATCTACTCGCGTCGAGCACCGCCGATTCACAGCGGGTGGTCGCCTTCCTGTCGGCTTCGGACAAGCTCTCTCGCACGACGCCGGGCGCAGCAGCGACTTCGCTGCGGCTGGAGGGTGCGCAACTCGACGTGATCGAGCTGCCGGCGGGCATCAACACGACGCAGGTCTCGGAGATGGTGGCGGACACCGGCGGGTCGGTGCGGGCCATCACCTCCGACGAGCAGTTCTCGCCGGCCACGAGTGACCTGGCCCGGCAGCTGGATTCACTGTTCGGCGTGCTCTTCGCTGCCCCTGGTGGAGACGAATCGATGGTGGAACTCACCTTCGCCGCCGGTGATGCCGAGCAGGTGGTCGCCGCTGAACGTGGGGCGGTCGTGGTCGGTTCAGCTGACCTCGCCCCATCGGTGGGGACTCTCGGCCTGCTGGATCGCATCACCTCCAACTCCCTGGCGCGATGGTTGCTCGTCGCGCTGATCGCGGCTGCTGTGATCGGGTTCGTGTGGGCGCTGCTGTCGCTGGTCACCCCTGACGAGAACGACCTGTCACGCCGACTGCGCGCCTACGACGAGGGCGGAGCAGCCGAGGGCGAGCCCGAAGAAGGCGAACAACAGGGGCATGCCACCGTGCCCCTGCTCCAGCGCGCGGTTCAGATCACCGGCGACGTGGCAGAGAAACGGGGCTTCCTCGAATCGCTCGAGGTGAACCTCGAGCGAGCCAACCTGCCGTTGCGGGCGGCTGAAGCGCTGTTCTTCCTCGGGGCGTTGTCCCTCCTGCTGGGAGTTGCCACCTATGCCCTGACGGGCAACATCCTTTTCGCCATCGGGGCCCTGATCCTCACCCTCATGCTGCCCAAGGTCGCCCTCGACATGAAGGTCAGGCGCCGTCAGAAGGCCTTCGTGGCCCAGTTGCCGGACATGCTGGCCCTGTTGGCCGGCACCCTGAAGGCCGGATACTCGATCACCCAGGGTTTCGAGGCGGTCTCCAGGGAAGTGGACGACCCGATGGGCAAGGAACTCCGCCGTGTCGTCACCGAGCACCGCCTGGGCAGGACGCTCGAGGATGCGCTCGACGCCACCGCCGACAGGATGGGATCCGAAGACTTCGCCTGGACGGTCATGGCAATCAAGATCCAACGCGAGGTCGGCGGCAACCTGGCCGAACTCCTGCTGACGGTTGCGAACACGATGACCCAACGCGAGCGCCTGCGCCGCGATGTGAACAGTCTCACGGCGGAGGGCCGTATCTCGGCGTTCATTCTGGGCATCCTGCCCCCCGGCCTTGCGGTGGTCATGTATGTGATGAACCGCGACTACATAGTGACGCTCTTCGACGACACCCTGGGTTATGTGTTCGTCGGGGCGGCACTGGTGGCCATGGCGATCGGGTTCGCCTGGATGAAGAAGATAATCACGATCGAGGTCTGACATGTCGCCAACTCTCCTCGTCGTTGCAGTACTCGTGGCCGTCGCCGTCGCGATAGTCATCTTCGTCGTCCTCTCGCAGGTGGAGGAACGACAGGTCATCCGTGAAACACTTCGACAGCTCGATGGCTACGAGGTGGAGAACACCCGCGACCAGGAGTTGCTGGACCCACTCAAGGACCGCGCCCTGCGGCCCGTGGTGCAGACGTTGCAGGGAGTGGGTCGTCGCCTGACGCCGGTTGGGTACGTCGAGAAGGTACGCCAACGCTTCATCTGGGCGGGCGAGCCCGATCCCACGAAGGTCGACCGGTTTCTTGCAGTCCGAGTGATCACCATCGGCCTCGCCCTGGTGGCCTTCGTGCTGATCTTCATGTTCGGGCTGTTGCCACTGACGGGGATACCCAACCTGGTCGTCGGTGGTGCGATCATCGCGCTGCTGGTGCTGGGTCCCGACAACACGCTGAACCGCAAGGTTGCGGCGCGCCAGCACGAGATCCAGATCACGTTGCCGGATGTGCTGGACCTGTTGGTCATCTCCGTCGAGGCGGGTCTGGGCTTCGAACAGGCCCTCGACCGGGTGATCATGTCGGTACCCGGGCCGCTTAGCGAGGAGTTCGCCCGAATGCTCGGGGAGACCCAGGCGGGTGCCAACCGCTCCGACGCCATGCGGGCTCTGGACGAACGCTGCAACGTGCCCGAGCTTCGCAGTTTCGTGATGGCCATAATCCAGGCGGACACCTTCGGCGTGTCCATCGGCCGTGTATTGCGGTCCCAGTCCGAGGAGATGCGCATCAAGCGTCGTCAGCTCGCAGAGGAACAGGCGCAGAAGGCCCCGGTGAAGATGATGATCCCGATGGTGTTCTGCATCTTCCCGGCGTTGTTCGCAGTCGTGCTCGGTCCTGCGATCATCGGGATCAAAGAAGGGCTTTAGACATGGCGACCGACTTCGCCCCGGGGTCCGCCGTGGAGAGTGAGTCGGGTCGGGCGGAGCGCAGGCGGGAGCGACGCCGCAGCGATCCCAGCCTCGGAGGGACGACCCTCGAGGCGTTGGGGCGAGCCGGGCGAGCGGAACGCTCCATTTCGGCACTGATCGCCGGGTTCGTGGCCCTGGCCGCTTCCGGTCCGATAGGTGACAACAGTCTTCTCACACACATCGCCACCGGTCGGCTCCAGGCCGCCGGCGGACTCCCCGCCGAGAATCCGTTCCTGACCACCTCCTCCGACTTCCCGGTGCCCAGTTGGTGGTGGTCAGCAGCGCTGGGTCGGGCCGAGCAGGTCTTCGGCCTGGCCGGCATTCGGGTGCTGACCGTGCTGGTCGCTGCCGCACTCGGTTGGCTGGTGGTGCGCGCCTGCCGGCCTGCCGACCACGCTGACGTGCCTGCCCGGGGTGGTCTGGTCCAGCTGCTGCCGGCGGTGGTCGTGGTGGCCCTGCTGGTGCCATTCCTCAACGGTCGCCCTCATCTCGTCGGCTATGCACTGCTTGCCGCGACCCTGGTGATCTGGCGGGAACGGCGCTCGCCCTGGTGGTTCGTCGCACTGTTCGCCCTTTGGGTGAACATGCACGGCACATGGCTCTACGGCCTCGGCGTGCTGGCGCTGTTGTGGGCGGCCGAAGCGATCGACGATCGAGATCTGCACCTCGAACGCCTGCGTTGGTGGGTCGGTGGATTCGGTGGGTTGCTGCTCGGTGGAATCTGGTATCCGGAACGCTTCCGGCTCGTCCTGCTTCCGACAGAACAGCTGGGCAGCCCCGAGGCCAGGGCGGCGGTCAAGCTCTACAAGGAGTGGCAACCGGTTTCAACGACGTCGTCGGTGCTCTGGGTGCTGGCGGTGATCGTGCTGCTGGCGGGCTACGGCGCATTGCGAGCCCGTAAGCCGGGCGCCGGTGTGGCCGTGGTCGTGCTCACGCTGCTGGGCGTGGGTGCACTGCGCCTCGCACCCGTTGCGGCGATCAGCGTGGCGGCGATTGCGGCGATGGGAGTCGCCGCGGCATCGCAGATGGACCTGCCGGGACGGCGCCTGCGCATGGCGATGACGGCCGTGGGTCTGGCCTTCGGGGCGGTCGCGTTGCTGAACGCGGCGACCGGCCCCCATGAAAATCTGTCACGTTTCCCAACCCGCGAGATCGACTGGATGCAGGACCGGGGTCTCGTGGCTAACGAGGAGGTGGCCATGCTGCACAACGACTGGGTCGGCAACTACCTGGAGTATCGATTCGGGGCGGACGCCTCCGCCTGGATCGACGACAGGCCGTCCGTCGAGACGCTCATGGAC
>JBPCTP010000400.1:0-2748 GCA_051011615.1 Microthrixaceae bacterium
CGTTCCAGCTGCTCGTGTATCCAATGCTCGATGACCGCACGGCGCTGCGCCACGACATCGACGAGCGCGGTTTCCGCCTGTGGAACAACAAGTCCAACCGATTCGGCTGGAAGGCCTACCTCGCTACCGAACCTGGATTCCCGGGCATCACTGCGCCAGCCTCACCGGCGAGGGCAGAGGATCTGTCCGGCCTTCCACCTGCCTGGATCGGAGTCGGTTCCCTCGACCTGTTCTGTGCAGAAGACCTCACCTACGCGGAGCGCCTCGACGAGGCCGGAGTCGCGTGCGAGGTCGAGGTGGCCGAGGGAGCGTTTCACGGATTCGACGGGGTGGTGCCGAAAGCGCAGGTGAGCCGTCGGTTCAGGCAGTCCCAGCTCGACGCGCTGTCGACGGCACTTCGTGTGGAGCCTGCCTCCACGCCGACTTGAGCATCCCTGACGGGTCGACCTGCACAGCGCGACGGTGGGCAGGACGTACCGACTCGCTGAAGGCGCCGATGCCGAGCCCGCTGCATCGGGAACCTGAACCAAGCGACCCGGTTCAGGTTCGCTCGTAGGTTCCGACCAGAGTGGCGGTGGCCACAGTGGAGTCGGCGATGGCTGAGCGGACCTCGTCGGCTGTCGCTCCGGCGGCCACCGCGGGTTCTGCGTCCACGGCGGAGAGCTGGAACTCGTAGTTGTGCGGACCGTCCGGCGGCGGGCACGGGCCGAACCAAGCTGTGTTCGAGGTTCCGTTGGTGCCCTCGACGGCTCCTTCAGGCAGCGAGCCCTCCGGGATCGTTGCGTCGGGTTCAAGGTTCCACACGACCCAGTGGATGAACGAGCCGTTGGGTGCATCGGGGTCATCCACGATGAGCACGAGGCCGGTCGCGTCCTCAGGCGTACCGGTGATGGCAAGGGGAGGTTGGGTATTGGCGCCGTCGCAGGTGTACTCCGCCGGGATTGCCGCGCCGTCGGTGAAGGCTTCACTCGTGATGCTCAACTCCTCCTCGACAGCATCGTCACCTGATTCGTCGGCGGAGCCCTCGGAGTCAGCAGCATCCGCTTCGTCGTCGGAAGCAGTTGCTTCGGTCGTGGTCGTGGTCGTTTCGGAGTCATCGTCGGAGCTGCATGACGCGACACCGAACGCAACTGTCGTGGCAAGGAGGATCCGCAGCAGTGTGGCCATGGGAGCGACGCTACTGCGCACCCGCCGCTGACGGCTGGAATCGGTTGAAGAAGACCAGCGTGCTGGGAAGCTCCCGTGGCTTGGCGATGCAGAGCAGCATTGGCACATGTCTTCGCGCAGGCGCACTTGGGCGCTGCGTGCACGATCGACGACGAGATCGACATGGTCTTCGAGTACTCCACGGTTGGGCCGAATTCTCAATCCTGGGGCGGATCGAACCGAAGTCGATGGCATGTCCGAAACCTCAGCGCCCGATCGACGCAGAGGCGATCTCACGCTTGAGCGAAGGGCACTGGAGGCGCTGTCGCGTGCACACGGGCACTTCGCCGTGCTGGTGGAGGAAGACCTGACCATCGCGTGGGCTTCGGAAACCGTCGACGCAATGCTCGGGCTTTCCGACGTGGTCGGTCGAAGTGTCCTCGACCTCGTGCACCCCGACGATGTCGCACTTGCGACGAATGGCCTCATGCACCATGTGGAGAACAGCGGCGCCTACGCGCAGTACCAGGGTGACTGGCGGCCCGAACCTATGTTGATGCGAATCGCCCGCGATGATGCCACGTGGGCCACATGTGAGGTCAGCCTCTTCAACCACCTCGACGATCCTGACGTCGGCGCATTCCTCGTCCTCGGCCATGCCGAAGTTGACCGCAGCGACCTTCCGCTTGCGATCGACCTGCTCGGTGGGGGCGCCCACGCGGACGATGTACTGCCTGTTATCTGTCGCTACATCGACAAGATGCTGCCGGGGTCACACGCCGAAGTGCTCTGGTGGGACGGACGCGAGGATCACCGTGTCTGCGCCACTGGTCGAGTGGATCGCCGAGCGGTGGCCGAGTGTCCGGCCCCGCCCGCCGAACTCCTACGCGAGGTTCGGCGCACCGGCGATGCGCAGCAGATCGATGATGTCGCCGGCCTCGAAGGAGTGCCCGAGGGTGTGTGTGCAATACGGGTGGTTCCGGTGAATGCGCCGGGCGACGAGAACATGGTGGCGAACCTTGTGATCTGGGCCCCTATGCCGGTTGGGGTGGAGGCAGGCCCTCAGCGTCCCGTCCACCAAGCGATCCGCCTCGTTTCCCTCGCCGTTGTGGACCACCACGCGAAAGAGGCATTGCGGTTCGAGGTGGCCCATGACGCGCTGACCGGACTTCAGAACCGAGCCGGATTCAACGAGGCGGTCGTCGAGCGATCGGGTAAGTGCGCTCTGCTGTTTCTGGATCTCGACGACTTCAAGCCGGTCAACGACGTTCATGGGCACCAGGCGGGCGACAGCGTTCTGGTTGCAGTCGGCCGTCGCCTCACGAGCGCTGTGCGCTCGGTCGACACCGTTGGAAGGATCGGCGGCGACGAGTTCGCGATTCTGCTCGAGTCGCCGATCGACCTCGATACTGCAAGTGACATAGCGGATCGAATTGTGGATGCTGTGGGCCGACCGATCTCGATCGGTGGGCGCACTGTGAGCGTCGGAGCGAGCGTCGGAATCGCGATGGGTGAGGCGACAAGCGACAGCGACAGCTTGCTGCGCCGAGCTGACGAATATCTCTACCGCGCGAAGGTTGCCGGCAAGGGACAGGTTGCATT
>JBPCTP010000401.1:0-4711 GCA_051011615.1 Microthrixaceae bacterium
CCGCCAGTACATGCCGACCACCGACCTGCCTGTGATCGCCAACTCGATCGAAGTCGACGAGGTCGTTCCCACCACAGCGGACCACGAGCTCCCTGTTGTGCTCTTCGTCGGCGAGATGCTCGAGCGCAATGGGCTCGTCGTGCTCATGGATGCACTCGACATTCTCGGGACACGTGGTGTCACCGACTACGAGCTGCGCATCGTCGGCGACAACCGCCCCGGGCTCGATCCTGACAAGGACGCCATGACCGAGCTGGTCACCGAGCGGGGGCGGGCTAGATCGATGACGGGACCCCTTCCGCGCGAACAGGTGTACCGAGAGCTCGCGCGCGCGGATGTCTATGTATTTCCGACCTACTCCGAGGGACAGCCCTTCACCGTCATCGAGTCACTGGCTGCGGGTGTCCCGATCGTGGCCAGCAACATCCAGGCGATCTGGAACATGATCTCGAACGGTGAGAACGGCGCTCTGGTCGAGCTGGGGGATGCAGAGGGCTTTGCGGATGCGATCCAGGCGCTCATCGAGGACCCTGAGCAACGACGCAAAGTGTCAGATGCAAACCGTGCGCTGGCGAAGGCGCGCTTCGACCGCTCCGTGTTCCGCGGGCGCCTGGCCGAGCTGTACCGACTCCACGGCCGGCCGTCGCGTTCGCTTCTGCGCCGCCGTTGAACGCTCCTGCGAGCCTGCCGCTGTGCCCTGTACCGACGGCCGTGCCCCGATGGGCCAGCAGTGATGGGCCGCCAGTGATGGGTCATCGGGGGTGAACGTGCCCGGTCAGCACAGACTGCACCAGTTCCCACGGGTCGGCCTCATGGAAGCCCCGACGCCGCTGCAGCGGCTGCCGAGGCTCAGCGAAGAGCTGGACCGCGAAATCTGGATCAAGCGGGATGACCTCGGTGGCACCGGCCTGGGCGGCAACAAGCTGCGCAAGCTGGAGTTCCTGCTCGGTGACGCCATCGCCCGCGGTTGCGACACCGTTGTGACCTTCGGTGCCGTGCAGTCCAACCACGCACGCCAGAGCGCCGCAGCAGCAGCCAGGCTCGGGCTTCGGTGTCATCTGCTGCTGACGCGCTCGGTGCCGCGGACCGATGCACTCTACGACTCAGGCGGGAACCGACTGCTCGACGACCTGTTCGGGGCAAACGTGACGGTGTGTGACCACGACGACCTGGACTCGGCGATCCTCGCCATCGACGCGGAGCTGACCGAATCGGGGGCAACGGCGACATGGATTGCACCCGGGGGCTCCGAGCCCCTCGGCGTGCTCGGATACCTCAACGCAGCACGCGAACTGGCTGCACAGTGCGCTGAAGAGAACCTGGCGCCGAGCGACGTCGTGGTCGCCACCTCCACCGGGGGCACCCATGCGGGTCTGCTCCAGGGGCTCGGCACAGGTGCCGGTGCGCCAAGGGTTCGTGGGGTTGCCGTCTATCGCCCGGTCTCCGAGACCACCGAGGCGGTGGCGTTGTTGGCCGCGGGAGTCGCCGAGTTGATGAACGAGCCGGCCGTCGAGGCTGATTCGGTCGAGCTGGACGGATACGAGCTGGGAGATGGGTACGGCATACCCACCGATGCCAGCCGCGAGGCGCAGGCGTTGTTCGCACGTCTCGAAGGCGTGGTGCTCGATCCGGTCTACACCGCCAAGGCAGCCGCCTCCCTGATCCGACGCTGTGGATCCGGCTTCGACGACGACTCGTTCGGCAGCGATGCAGTCGTGTTCATCCACACCGGGGGTTCACCCGGGGTGTTCGCCTACGGCAGCGATGCGCTGCCGGGCTGACACAACCCCCGGCTGAGCAGTCCCACCTGCCCAGCACCGGGGAACAGCTCAATCAGCAGCCAGCAGGCCCGGGAGGTCATCGGCGGCGCCGTCGTGCACGAGCTCGCCATTGGACATCATCAGGCCTCTTTCGAACCGTTCGATCACGTCGGGGTCATGCGTTGCCACCAACACGGTTGCTCCGTCGTCATTGGCCTCGGCGAGCAACTCCAACATCGTCCGGCGCCCCGAGGCGTCCAATCCGACGAACGGCTCGTCGACGAGAAGCACGCTGAAGGGCCGACAGAGTGCCACGGCGATCGCCGTCTTCTGGCGGAGCCCGCGGCTGAACTGCGACGGAAGATCACTGCGCCGCTCCGACAGCCCGAGCCGTTCGATGAGTTCCTCGTTTCGCGCCTCGGCATCGCCGCCGCGGTCGCTCCTGGTGCCTCCCGGGTCGTGAAGCCGCGATATGTACCAGAGGTGCTCCTCGACCGTCAGGTCGTCATAGAGCACCGGGTTGTCCGGCAGCCACGAACGCTCGGCCCGCGCAGGGATCGAATCGGGCTCGTTGCCGTTGACGGCGACGTATCCGTCGGTTGCCTCGAGTGTGCCGGCGACAAGGTTGAGCAGTGTCGACTTGCCCGATCCGTTGTGGCCCACCAACACCACTGCCTGACCCGGCCGCACCTCGAGGTCGACCTCGAAGAGGGCGTCCACCTCGCCATAGGACTTCGTGAGCTCCTCACACTCGATCGCGGCCGGCGGCCTGTGGTCATCGCGGGACCGCGCCGTACGCTGCGACCGCTCGTCCCCGTTGGGTTCGGTGCCCTCGGTCGTTCCGACGTCGCCGTTGGGTTCGGCCTGACCGGTGTCGTCCCCGGAGTGCGCGTCGTCTCCGGACCCAAGGGCGCTGCTGCGCCGCTCGCCGCTCCTGCGACGCCCACTCATCGCCGCCACCCAGGTGACCGATGGCCGAACACACGGGATCGAGCCCTCACGATTCCTCCTTGGTGCCCATAGCCGAGGCCATCGAGTCGTGGATCGATGAGCGGAACCTCACCCAGCCGAACACGACTGCGACGAGCAGCAGGACCGGCATCGCGACCGAGACGGCCACACCTTGTGGGCCTCCGTCGGAGTCCACCAGGGAAGCGATCAGGGCCGGCAGGAAGCCGACCGTGGCGATCAGAGGTGGCCACACCGTGCGGAACACCATGCGCGGCCCAGCGATCTCCGGCGTCATGAGCTGGTCCGCTGCGCCTGAATCCACCGTGGACACGACGCTGACCGCAGCGCCGGCCACTGCCGCTGCGGGAGCGGTAGCCAGCAGGACCAGGCCCACCCCCCACACCTCCGGCGATGGACTGAGCGCCCAGACGACAGTGAGCGCAATGGCAGCAACCACCACCAACACGATCGTCGGTTGTACGAGATGACGAACCATCACGCGTCCCTGGTCGATCGGGACCGACTCGGCCAACAGCGGATGGTCGATGTCCTGGGAGAGAGGTTCGGTGGCATCGAGTGCAACCACGAACGAAGCAAGGCCGGCCACCACCACGAGCGGGACGCTTCCCGCGTACATCGCTCGAACGGCGAGGGCTGCCGCCACAGCGAACACGAGAACCCGCCCGACGCGAATGACGGGCCAGTGCGCAACGCTGCGCATGTCCCGTGCGAACACAGGCCAGCGTCGGTCGACGATCCGGGGCACCCTGAACCATGGACGGGTCCTCGGCACCTCGGACGCGAGCTGCCGGCGAAGCAGGATCACCGACCGGAGGTCCTGGACCGTGACGGCGAAACGCAACTGGGTGACCAGCTCGGTGCGTCGTCTGGCCGCTTCGATCGAGAGGCCACCGATGAACACGACACCGGCAACGGGCAGCAGGATCGCCAGCACACCCCACGGAGCGCCCACCCAGGCGGGGTCCGGCCCGAGATGTGCAACCGGCAGGAACAACAACCGCGCTGCGTAGGTTGTCGGCGCTGCGGGACCGGTGTCGGCCACGTCGGCCACCGCCCACAACAGGAGGATCCAGCCAAGAGCCAGCGGCACCCACCTCGGTGACACCCGCGAAGCGGTCAGCAGCGCGGCGCCGAGTGCAACGAGCATCACCATCGCACCGAAGAGCGCCCCTGATCCCACCCATTCGGCGGTCCCGCCCGGCACGCGTTGGGAGATGAACGATCCGCAGACCGCCGATACCACCACGCCGCCGAGGACGCCGTAGCCGAGCACCTCTGAGCTCGGCCGACGCAATACCGAGGATCGCCGCACCGGGGAGGCCAGCACGTGGTGAACGTCCGCCGCCTCGACCGACAACGGTCCTCCGCGGCTGCCGGAGCGAATGGCCACGAGCAGCGCCAGGGCAAGGCCGAGACCCACCCAGGCGGGACCCTGCGTCGCGAACGTCTGGACCGACTCGACAGGCACCGCCGAACTGCCGACCCAACCCGACAACATGATGGTGACAACCAGGCCGACGAAAGCCGTGGTGTACACCCGGTATGCGAGTTCGAACCAGTCCGTGTCACCGAGGCGACGCCGCCGACGGGCCGAGCGGAGTTCACCGACCACATGGCGCAGGTCGGCTTGGTCGAACTCCGGATCCCGGGGGACGGTTGCGGCGGTCATCAGCGAATCCGAACCTACCGGCGCGCCGCATCTCGCATGCAACCGAGCCATGCCGCATGGCCCATGCCGATGCGGGAGGCAGAACCCCTACATGATCTTGAGTTCGGGATGGCTGCGTCGGGTCGGTGCGAGTTGCGTGTCGATCATGTCCGCCGCCGCCCCGAACGCCTGGGCAGCCTCGGACTCCGGCGCCACGACGGTGATGGGACGGCCGGAATCGCCGCCCTCCCGCAGCTCGGGCACCAGCGGCACCTTCGCGAGCAGCGGTACCTCGAGGCGGCCCGCCAGCTCCTCTCCGCCTCCGGTGCCG
>JBPCTP010000402.1:0-2730 GCA_051011615.1 Microthrixaceae bacterium
AGGTGTTGCTCCCCCGGCGTGTGCCCTACGGCGCGCACGGCAACTTCTTCGCCGGCCTGCACGCCTGAGCGCGTACCTCCTGGAGAGCATCCCTAGCTGGAATGCATGTCGCGCCGGTCGAGCAGGAACAGCCCCAGAGCCACCAGCGCTACGGAGATCGCCATCAGCACGATCAGAGGGCCGGCGGTGACCGGAGCTGCCGGGGCCGGCGGGATGTGCGCGAACGGGGAGACGTCCATCACCCATTGAGGCAGATTGAGCACCGCACCCAACAGTCCCACGACCACCACGAACGCCATCGCCGCCCATGCCAGCAAGGCCCACTTGGGCAGCGCGCAGCACAACAGGAACGCGACCGCGGCCACGACCGCCACAGCCGGCGCAACCGCCAGGCACGATCCGATCATCTGGGCCACCCGCGACGAATCGTCGGTCACGATCCCAGCGCCCAGTCCCAGCCCGAACCCACCTCCGATGAGGACCATGAGCAGCCCACCCGCCGCCACACACAGGTGGCTGGTGGCCCAACGGGTTCGCGAGGTCGGAGTTGCGAGCAAGGGTTCCGCCCGTCCGGCGGTTTCCTCGGTGCGGAGCTTGAGTACGCCCGACACTGCGTAGCCGGTGGCCAACAGGCCGATCATCAACGCAGCGGTGGCCAGGAAACTGTCGGTGATGGAGCCGACTCCCGCCTGGGCGAAGAACTCTTCGAGCTCGGGATTGTCCACCACCATCTGTTCGGCCTCGTCGGTGATGACTCCGTAGAAGACTCCGAGGAGCGTCACCCCGGTGACCCATGCGAACATCGCTGCGCGTTGCAGGCGAAGCGCCAGGCCATAGGCGCCCGACAGCGATCGCGGCGCTGCGGGCCTGCCGGCGCGGTCGGGCAGCATGCCCGAGCCGAAGTCGCGGTGCGCGGCAAGGACAGTTGTCAACCAGGTGAGCCCGACCGTCGCAACGAGGGGTATGGCGAGCACCCACCAGTCGTTGTTCACGAACGCCTGGATCGCCTGGGACCAGTGCAGTGGCGACAACCAGCTCAACAGGCCGTTGCCCACATCGCCGACCGCCCGCAGCACGAAGGAGATGCCGAGCACCGCCACGGCCAGGCCGGTCGCGGCCCGCGCCGATGATGCGATCTGGCCAGTCACCAGCGTGAGCGCGGCGAACACCAACCCACAGGCTGAAAGGGCGCACCCGAAGGCGATGGACCCGGCCGCGGCGTAACCCATCAGCACCAGACCGGCTGCGACGATGATGCTCACCAGCACATTGGTCAGCGCCACGCCGACCATCGCTGCCACAGGTGCCGCGTAGCGGCCGAGCGGAGTGGCCCGTAGGAGCTCGGCGGTGTTGTTCTCCTCCTCGGCGCGGGTGTGGCGGGTCACCATGAAGATGCTCATCAGCGCTACGCCCATGAGCGTCCACAGCGACAGCTCGTTCATCAGCACTGCGCCCTGGGTCGGCTCATCGAGGCCGTAGCCCGGGCCGGCCTGGATGATGATCGCCGCGTTGTCGACCGCCAGGGCCGAGTAGGTCGCGAGCTGTTCCGGCGTGGAGTAGAGGTTCTCGATGCTCGAAGCGGACACGATCACGAGGGCCCCGATGGCCACTGCCCAGATCAGGATTCGGATCCTGTCGCGCCGGATCAGAAGGGCGAGCAGGCGAGGCCATCCGTGCACCGCGTTGTCGCGGTTGGAGCCGGACGGAGTGGGCGCAGGTTCAGCGGGTGCGACCGCTTCGGTGACGGTCACGGCGTCACTCTCCTGACCCGGAACCCGAATCGTCGGCGGCAGCCAGCTCCGCTGCCTCGAGTTCCTCTCCGTAGTGACGCAGGAACAACTCCTCGAGCGTCGGCGGCGCGCAGGACAAGGTCTCGACCCCGGCCCGTGACAGCACGGCAACCGCGGCATCTAGCTGGGCCCCTTCCACTTCGAAGCCGATCCGGTCACCACTGGTGCTCAGACCCCGGATGCCCGGGATGTCCTCCAGGCCCTCCGGTGCGCGCACGGTGACGGCCTCGACCGTGGTCCGGGTCATGTGACGCAGCTCGGTGAGCGTGCCCTGCTCCACCGTGCGACCCTTGCGGATGATCGTGAGGCGGTCACACAGCTTCTCGACCTCGGCGAGGATGTGGCTCGAGAGCAACACGGTGCGCCCCTGTCGCTTCACCTCGAGGATGCATTCCTGGAACACGGCCTCCATGAGCGGGTCGAGGCCCGACGTCGGCTCGTCGAGCAACAACAGATCCGCATCCGAGGCCAGCGCCGCCACAAGCGCCACCTTCTGGCGGTTGCCCTTGGAATAGGTGCGCGCCTTCTTGGTGGGGTCGAGGTCGAGGCGGTCGATCAGATCCGCGCGTTTGGCCGGATCGATCCCGCCGCGCATGCGGGCAAGAAGGTCGATCACCTCACCACCGGACAACGTGGGCCACAGGTTCACGTCCCCCGGCACGTATGCAATCCGCCGGTGCAACTCGACCGCCTGGCTCCAGGGGTCACCGCCGAGCAGCGAGACCTCGCCGTTGTCGGCGCGCAGCAGGCCCAACAGGATGCGGATCGTGACTGACTTGCCCGAGCCGTTGGGGCCCAGGAACCCATGCACCTCGCCGGTTGCGACCTCGAGATCGAGACCGTCGAGTGCCACCGTGGGGCCGAAGGTCTTGCGGAGCCCGGACGCGAGTACCGCTGGAGTCATTCCATTGCCTGCTTCCACTCCCTGCCGGAGCAACTG
>JBPCTP010000403.1:0-3258 GCA_051011615.1 Microthrixaceae bacterium
TGTTCGGGTTGATGATGATCAGAACCAACGCGATCAGCAGGGTCAGTATCGCCGCCGGGAAGGCAATGGCGATGCGCTTCCCGACCGAAACCCCCGGTCGGTAGACGAGCGAGGCGAACAACGCCACGGCGGCGCCGACCACACCTGAGCGACTGCCGGCGCCGGCTGCTCCGCCCAGCACCAACAACAGCACCAAGGTGTAGATGATCTTCTGCTGGGTGGTCGTTGCCTGACGTCGGTAGTAGATGGTGAGCGGAATCATCGATGCCGCCAGCACTCCGAACAGGTTGGCATCACGGTTGAATCCGAACGCACGCAGACCGAGGATGAGGCCCCACACACCTGCGATCGCGCCACATATGCCGCCATACCAGTAGGCACGCATCCACTTCTGGATGGTCCCCACGGAGTCGATGAGCAGTGACGAAACGGCGAAGTACGCGAACGCGAGGCCGAACACGCCCACGCCCACGAACCATTGCCCGATCTCTGGGGCCCACGCCGCAGACGCCACACCCCAGGTCATGACGAGCACAGGTGGCAGCCAGTAGCGCATGGGTATCGCCGGCGGACGCCACTTCTCGACCACGAGTTTGTAGACGATGAGCACGATGGCGCTGGCTGAGACGAGTCGACCCACCGAGATGCCACCACCACCGATTCCGTCGAAGTGGATCAGGAACGCCACGACCTCGACGAACCCGAAGCCACGCCGCAGTACGAACAACGCACCGATGGCGACGAGCGACAACGCGATGAGTATCAGTACACCGAGCTTCGTGACGACCGCGACGATCGACACTGCAAGGACCGCAACCAGCCCGAGCACGACCAGCAGGCCGGTACCCGGGCCGCGCTTGCGAGGCGGGGGACCAGCGGTTGGTTCTACGTATGGCTCGAGTGTCTGCACAGGTCCCCGCGGCGACGCGATGCCGTCGGTGATCGACAACATGCCCGCTACAAGGGATCAGGGTACCGATCCGACGGGTCGCGATCACAGGCGGGGCGGTTGGGAGGGTGGAATGACCCAACTCACCGCAGCCCCGAGCGGGGCTGTCACACTGGCCTGATGACAAGCTCGAACACACCAGGGGATCCGTGGGCCGCGGCCGAGGCGGACGCAACGGTGCTGGTCGATCGGCTAGGTCCGTTCGAATCGGCCGTCGTGCTCGGCTCCGGCTGGGCGAGCGTCGGCGAGCAGATCGGTACTCGCCTCGACGAGATGCCCATGGCAGATCTGCACGGTCTGCCGGATCCGGGCGTGCAGGGCCACGGGGCCACGATCAGTCTCGTCGAGGTGGAATCCAAGAGGGTGCTGGTGCTCGCCGGCAGGATCCACCTCTACGAGGGACACAGCGCACACACCGTGGTGCATGCAGTCCGCTGCGCTGTCCTGGGCGGTTGTGGGCAGGTACTGCTCACGAATGCCGCCGGATCGCTGCGGCCCGAGGTCGGCATCGGCACCCCGGTGGTCATCACCGACCAGCTCAACCTCAGCGGCGCCAACCCGCTGGCAGGTGCTGCGCCACCGGAATCGATGGGCGCCCGATTCGCGGACCTCACCGGCCTCTACGACCCGGCGCTGGTGCAGGCTGCGCTCGCCGTCGACGACGGCGCCGTTCCAGGCGTGTATGCCGGGCTGCTGGGCGGGAGCTTCGAGACGCCGGCTGAGATCAGGATGCTGGCGATGCTCGGCGCGGATGTGGTGGGCATGTCAACTGTGCTGGAGGCGATAGCGGCCCGGCACCTGGGAGCGTCGGTCTTCGGTGTCTCGTTGGTGACCAACCTCGCAGCGGGACTGCAGAGCGAGCTCGATCACCTCGAGGTGCTGGCAGCAGGGAAACAGGCCTCTTCGCGACTGGTCGAGGTACTGCGGGCAGTCCTGCGGGCAGGCTGAATGACCCAACGCCCACCGCGCCGAAGTATCGACGAACTGATCGACTCTGCGCGGAGCTGGATCGAACGAGACCCCGATCCCGCCAACCGCCAGGAGGCCCTAGAGATCATCGATCGCGCCGATCTCGAGGAGTTGGAGTCGCGGTTCGGCCAAGGCCTCGAGTTCGGCACCGCCGGACTACGGGCCACCCTGGGCGCGGGACCGATGCGGCTCAATCGCGTTGTCGCGCGACAGACCGCAGCCGGGATCGCAGCAGTTGTGGCACGCCACGACTCCGACAGCCGGGAGGTGGGCATCGTGGTGGCACACGACGCCAGAACCGGCTCGAACGCGTTCGCTGCCGACATCGTCGAGGTAACCACGGCTGCCGGCATCGGCGTGCACCTGCTCGACGGGCCCTCGCCAACACCGTTGGCCGCTTTCGCGCTGCGTCACCTCGATGCCGCGGCGGCGGTCGTCGTGACCGCCCGCCCCAATCCACCCGAATCCCACGGCCTCAAGGTGTTCTGGTCCGATGGTGCGCAGATCGCTCCGCCCCTTGATGGCGAGATCGCGGATGCCATCGCTGTGGCCGACACGACAGCACCGACGAAGCTGCATGGTCCCGTCACGCACCTGGGCGCGTCGAGCACTGAGTCGGAACTGGTATCCGCGTACATGGAAGCTGCCTCGGAGTTGGTGCCCGGTCCGCCGGAGGCTCCGCTGCCGGTCGCCACCTCGGCGATGCATGGTGTCGGGGGCGATCTCCTTGCTGCCACCCTCAAGGCGCTGGGACACACACCGATGCACGAGGTGACGTCGCAAAGGGAACCCGACCCGAGGTTTCCCACCGTCGAGTTCCCCAATCCCGAGGAACCGGGTGCCATGGACGCGGTGATCGAACTGGCGAGAAACGAGAGGGCTGCCTTGGCACTGGCGCTGGATCCTGACGCGGATCGCCTCGCAATCGCAGCGCCACACCCCGATGCGGGATGGCGACGA
Source organism: Microthrixaceae bacterium (assembly GCA_051011615.1). GTDB lineage: Bacteria > Actinomycetota > Acidimicrobiia > Acidimicrobiales > Microtrichaceae > JBPCTP01. Next base: position 2,879 of record JBPCTP010000403.1, read on the forward strand.
CTCACCGGCGACGAACTCGGGGCCCTGCTGGCGTGGCGACAACTCGAGCTGACCGACGGCAACCCCAACCGACTGGTCGTGACGACCGTGGTGTCCTCACGTCTCGTCGCCGCGATGGCCGCTGACGCGGGCGCGCGTTTCGAGGAGACCCTCACCGGGTTCAAGTGGCTGGCGCGACCGGCGATAGAAGATCCCGACGCGTACCAGGTGATCGCCTATGAGGAGGCGCTGGGCTACGCAATCGGACCGAATACCCGCGACAAGGACGGCATCATGGCCGCGCTGGTGGCAGCGGACGCCGTCTGCGCGCTGGCCCATCAAGGCCGGACGATCTGGGACGTGCTCGACGGCCTGGCGTCACAACACGGCGCCCATGTGAC
>JBPCTP010000404.1:0-3133 GCA_051011615.1 Microthrixaceae bacterium
GCAGCGCACGATGTACGACCTCGAGATGATCCGGGAGACGGGCTTCACTTCGGGCATCGAGAACTACTCACGCGTCTTCGACGGTCGCGATCCGGGCACGCCTCCCCACACGCTGATCGACTACTTCCCCGAGGACTTCATCACCTTCGTCGACGAGTCCCACCAGACGATCCCTCAGATCGGCGGCATGTACATGGGCGACCGGTCCAGAAAGCAGACCCTGGTCGACTTCGGCTTCCGGCTGCCGTCGGCGATTGACAACCGGCCGCTGAAGTTCGACGAGTTCATGGAGCGGACCAACCAGCTCGTGCTGGTCTCGGCGACCCCGGGCGAGTTCGAGCGGGTCGAGTCGAGCCGGGTGGTCGAGCAGATCGTGCGCCCGACCGGCATCGTCGACCCGGAGATCGAGCTGAGGCCGACCCTGAACCAGATCGACGACCTGATGAACGAGATCAAGCTTCGTGCCGGGCGTCAGGAGCGCGTCCTGGTCACCACGCTGACCAAGAAGATGGCCGAAGACCTGACCGGCTACCTGCTCGAGCACGGGGTCCGGGTCCGTTACCTCCACTCCGAGGTGGACACCCTCCAGCGCATCGAACTGGTGCGCGACCTCCGGCTGGGTGAGTACGACGTGCTGGTAGGTATCAACCTGCTGCGTGAGGGCCTCGACATTCCCGAGGTCTCGCTCGTGGCGATCCTCGATGCCGACAAGGAGGGCTTCCTGCGCTCCGAACGCTCACTGATCCAGATGATCGGGCGAGCGGCGAGGAATGTGAACGGCCAGGTCGTCATGTACGCCGACCAGGTCACCGATTCGATGACCCACGCGATTTCGGAGACCAACCGTCGTCGCGGCCTCCAGCAGGCCTACAACGAGAAGCACGACATCCATCCGCAGACCATCCGCAAGGCCGTGACCGACATCCTCGCCGAGCTTCGCGGGGAAGACGGCACGGCGCCCTTGCCCACCGGCGGCAAGCGCAAACAGCGTCCGGGTGAGAAGGCCCGCGCAGATCAGTTCAAGGATCTCCCGCCCCAGGACCTGGGTGCGCTGATCGCCGTTCTCGAGACCGAGATGCATGCGGCATCGGCGGACCTCCGCTTCGAGGAGGCCGCCCGTCTGCGTGACGAGATCAAGGAACTCAAGCGCGAACTCCGCTCCGCCGGCGGCTGATTCAGCAATGCGCCGACGGCTTGGCGAGTAGCAGGCAGCTGAAGCCTGGGTCCGATTGGTTCTGTGTCTCGGATCTGTACAGGCAGCGAGGGATCCGAAGTACAGAACCACTCAGAGGTGGCTGCCCGGTCAGTCGGGCCGTATCGCCTGTTGGCGTAGGTAGTGATCCGCCAACACGAGCAGCATCGCGGCCTCCACCATCGGAACCGCCCTGGGCAACACGCATGGGTCGTGGCGGCCCTTGGCTTCGAGCGTCACCGCCTCGCCTGCGCGGTTGACCGTCTGTTGGGCCGAGGCGACCGTTGCGGTCGGCTTGAACGCGGCCCGCAGCGAGACCGTGGCGCCGTTGGAGATCCCACCCTGTATTCCACCTGAGTTGTTCGTGACGGTCTGCGGGGAACCGTCGTCGCCGGGCTCGAAGGCGTCGTTGTGTTCGGTGCCCGTCATCAGTGTGGCACCGAAGCCCGAACCGATCTCGAATCCCTTGGTGGCTGGAAGCGACATCACGGCCTTGGCAAGTTCCGCGTCCAACTTGTCGAATACGGGCTCGCCCCATCCCGCCGGCACGCCTCGCGCCACACATGCAACGGTGCCGCCCAATGAGTCGCCGTCCCGGCGGGCCTGTTCTATCGCTTCGGTGATCCTCGCAGCTGCTGCTGGGTCCGGGCAGCGAGTGTCATCAGCTTCGACGTCTTCGAGGGACACCATGTTGCCATCCACCTCAGCAGTGATTCCATGGACCGACTCCACCCAGGCGAGTACCTCGATGCCGGCGCGCTCATGGAGAAGTTTTCGGGCCACCGCCGCTGCGGCGACTCGTCCGATGGTCTCGCGGGCGGAAGCTCGGCCCCCGCCGGCCACGGCTCGGGTGCCGTACTTGGCCTCTGTGGTCCAGTCGGCGTGCGAGGGCCGGTAGAGGTCGGCCATGTGGTCATACGCGCCGGATCGCTGGTCCTTGTTGCGGACCGACATGGCAATGGGGGAGCCGATCGTGCGGCCCTCGTAGGTGCCCGAGAGGATTTCGACGGTGTCGGTCTCGTCGCGTTGGGTGACCAATCGGCTCTGGCCGGGCCTTCGACGATCGAGGTCGGGCTGGATGTCCTTCTCCGAGAGTTCGAGCATCGGAGGGCAGCCGTCGAGCACAACGCCCACAGCACCACCGTGGGACTCTCCGAAGGTGGTGACGCGAAACAGCACGCCGGTGGTGGAGGACATGCCCCCAGTATTGCCGGTACGTGCGGGGACCCCTGCTCCCATTCCGCGCTTGCCGCCCCGAACAGACGTTCGGTGCCTTGCGGGCGCGACTATTGTGACGGGATGGCTGCGAAGCGCACCGCAACTTCCCGTGACGACCAGATAGTCATCAGGGGCGCCCGCGAGCACAACCTTCATGATGTCGACCTGGTACTGCCGAGGGACCGGCTGATCGTCTTCACCGGTTTGTCCTGCTCTGGCAAGTCGTCGCTCGCGTTCGACACGATCTACGCGGAGGGCCAACGTCGCTACGTCGAGTCGCTCTCTGCCTACGCGCGCCAGTTTCTCGGCCAGATGGACAAGCCGGACGTGGACACCATCGAGGGGTTGTCCCCGGCCATCTCGATCGATCAGAAGTCCGCATCGCGCAATCCGCGCTCAACAGTCGGCACCGTGACAGAGATCTACGACTACCTGCGTCTGCTCTTCGCCCGGGTCGGGGTCCCGCATGATCCGGAGACGGGGGAACAACTCGTTCGCCAGACTCCCCAGCAGATCGTGGACCGGATCCTCGGTTTCGAGGAGGGCACCCGGTTCCAGGTGCTTGCGCCGGTGGTACGCGGTCGCAAGGGCAGCTACGAGCAGCTGCTGGCGGATCTGGCATCTGATGGATACGCCCGGGTCCGCGTCGACGGAGAGATCCACGACCTTCCGGTCGAACTGGACCTTGCCAGATACGAGGTGCACCACGTCGAGGTGGTGGTC
>JBPCTP010000405.1:0-8655 GCA_051011615.1 Microthrixaceae bacterium
CAGCAAGCCGCATACGGCGACGACAACTGCTAGCTGTTTCAGTCGTCGCAATCGCCACTGTCTACTGGCTTTGATTTGAGAGCGCGAGCGGAGTTTTTCCTGGCGCTCGGCGGGCACGTCTATGAAGTCATTGCTCACCCGAATGGCCCCTCATTGTCGCGTGTCACGTAGTTTCACACATCGAGCATGACGTGTGAAGGGGTCTGAAAAATGGTGAGATAGGTCGGCGGGTCCCCTAATCGGACTCTTTCCTCAGCTGAAGCCACCAGATGCCGAAGTACTCAGGGATGACTGTGAAGTTTCGTGCCTACCTTTCAGTGCTCCTGGCGGTTGCCGTACTCCTCGGAGCCGCCGAGGCGACCGCGGCGCAGAACGACGGATCAAATTCTGGCGAAACCGGCCACGAAGCCGCGGTGACCACCACCAGCACCCCAGCTGCCATCACAGAGTCGTCGACCACAAGCACCACTTCGACACCGAAACCCGAGGCGCTCCAGCCGCAGCCGGGACCAGCCGACGCCGGGGGCAGTGACGATTTGACGGCAACGACAACGGAGCAGGATTCCGCAACGACGGGAAGGCGGAGTTCGTCGACGCCCGATTCGGACAGTGTCGCTGCCGCTCTGGATCCGATCGGGAGCGCTACGGTCCCTTCGGCCTCCGCGAGCACCACGACGGCGCCGACAACCAGCACAACCGCGCCGACGACCAGCACATCCGCGCCGCCGGTCCGCGGTGACGGGCGGCTGACCTACCTGTGCCGCTGGGAGGGGAGCCACTACTGGCAGGTGCAGATCATCCGCGCCGGTCCGTTCCAACTGCGTGTCAATGCCTCAGGCCTAACCGTCGAGCTGGGTTGGCTGGAGCCCGGCACATACGGGGTCGCCGCCCAGTACTCGGGCCAGCACCTGACGACCCCTGACACGTCGGGCAACGACCGAACACAGCTGCGAACATTCTGGAACGACCGCTGGCGCGGCGAGGGCTCTCGCACCCCGAACGACAGCGAGTGCAGCACCACCACGACCACGGCACCGCCACCGGTCCGGGCGGATGGCCGCCTGCAGTACCTGTGTCGCTGGGACGGGTCCCATTACTGGCAGGTACAGGTGCTTCGGGAAGGGCCGTTCCGGCTGCGGGTGGATGCATCCGGCCTCGTCCTGGACCTCGGCTGGCTGGTACCCGGGACCTACGGGGTTGAGGCGGCGGAAGCAGGGCAGCACATCACGACTCCTGACACGAGCGGCAACGACCGCACGCAGCTCCAGACTTTCTGGAACGACCGCTGGCGTCGGGAGTCGAGGCGCGTTCCCAACAATGCTGAGTGCACACCACCGCCTACCACTACGACGACGACCACTACGACGACGACCACCACGCCGACCACTACGACCTCGACGACGACGACGACCTCGACCACCACCACGACGACAGTCCCGCCTACGACGGTGGCACCGGGGAGCACCACGACCATGGTGCCCCCCACGACCGCGTCAGTATCGCCGGGGGCCGACGGGCGAGAGCAGGGTCCGGCAACACTGCCCGCCGGCCTCGAGCTAGCAGGCGACACAAACGGGCAAAAAGGGGCTCCGTCTGGCGACTACCTGGCCTACACGGGGCGTGGCCCCAGCAATCTGGCGGCGGGTCTGTCGGTCCTGTTGTTGGGCCTGCTCTTCACCGGTGTCAGCCTCCGGTTGCGGCGAGGCTTCGAGGACTAGACGGCGGAGGCTCGTCGCGCACCCGAGTGTGCGCACATGAAAACGCACTCGCAACCGCAACAACAAACCAGGACCACTGCATGGGGTCTGGATACGTCGTCACGCCACTGTGAGGCTCAAAGACGCTGCCCGGGTAGTGGGAGTTCATCGAACCAAGCGAGATCCATCAGCAAGCGACTCGCGATTCACCTTCGAGCTGACTCGGCGCCAGCACTGGGGTTTTTGGTCCGCACAGTGCTCGCTTCTGACCGACTCATCATTGATCGGTTGTCGCTTCGATCCCCACTCGCCGCGGAACGGTGAAGGTCCTGGGGAACTCGATCGTGGCCGGCGCCCAGATCTCGCTCAACCGTGTGCGTTCGGCTCGGAGGAACCAGCAGACGGGTCCGGTTTGCCCGACGAGTACGAGTTCATGTGCCCGTAGCCGGGCTTCGTCACAACCAGCTCGTTCACCTCGATGCCGGCGGGTTGTGCGATCAGGTCGACGATCAGGGCGGCGACGTCCCGCAGGTCCATCCCGAAGTCGCGCTGGCGCTGGTCTGCTTCGCGCCGATGTTCGGGCTCGTAGTCCCGGTGGATGTCGGTATCCCGGACGTAGCCGGGCGCGAAGTCAACGACGCGCGCCGCCCCTTCGAGCTCCAGACGCAGCGAGGCCGACACCGAACGAAGAGCGGCCTTTGTCGCGGCATATACCCCGTTCTGCGCGCTGAGCACCCGGAGGCCCGAGGTGGAGCTGATGTTCACGATCACGGGATCGTTGCCCGCGAGGAGCGCGGGGATCGCCGTCTGGGAGACGCTCAGCACAGCCAGCACGTTCGTGGCGAACATGGCGGACCAGTCCTCGTGAGTGGTTGCGGTCACCAGCCCGGGTCTGTTGATTCCGGCCGCGTTCACGACGACGTCGAGCCCGCCCAGTTGCTCCGTAGCGGAAAGAACGGCCGCAGTTGCCGCCGCCGGGTCAGTCAGGTCCGCAGTAATGGCGGCCAAACCGGACAAGGCTTCCAGGCGCTCGCGTCGGCGTCCGACGCCTGCCACAAGAGCTCCGCGACGCAAGGCTTCGTTGGCCACGCCGGCTCCGATACCCGACGACGCACCTGTGACGAGGATCCGGCGGCCGGCTAGTTGTTGTGCCGGTTGTGGAACTGCGCTCGGGTCGTTCACCGCTCGCAGTATCGCGCTTGCCGCAGCCTTCCCCCGATGGCCGCGGGATCTTCGGTTGTACGTCGACGGTGAGAAGGTCGGCTCGGGAAGGGTCGACACGCCATTGGATCACTCCGGAGGAGCGACTCAAGATCGCCATGGCGCGCCACTAGACACGACATCGTCCGCGTTCAGCCGCCACCGCGACGAATCCACATTCCCTCCTCGCGGGGACCGGGTTCTGTAGCGTGACGTTGTGGCGTTCGCGGTCGTTTCCATTCTTGCCGCAGGTCTGCTCGTCGCAGCAGGCCTGCCCAAGCTCACATCGGGAGCCGCGCGGACGGATACGGGACTGCCCGGCTGGGTGCCGACCGGTGCGGTTCTCGGGGTAGTCGAGGTGGGAGTCGGCCTGTTGGTCCTTCTCACCGGATCAACGGCGGCGTTGGCCTTGCTTGCGATGTTGTACCTGTCGTTCACTGCTGTTTCGGCTCACCAGTACCGAGCCGGCGTGGCCGACTGCGGCTGCTTCGGGACCCAGCCCGTCAGACCGAGTGGGCTCCATGTGGTGCTCAATGCCGTATTGACGCTGGGAGCTGTCGCGACCGTGTTCGTCGGCTGGCCGACCATGTCCACGGCGGTGACTCTGGGCGTGACCTTCCTCTCTGTGGTCGGCGGGTACGTCCTGTCGGCGCTGATGGGCGAGGCTGCGGAGATCTCACGGCTCGTTGGTGAATCCGAGGCGGCGAGGGCCCGATGAGAACTTTCTCGCGCAAACGCGATTCGGCGCCGCAGTCAGCCGAGACAGAAGAAGAAGTGGCCCGGCGGGGCGGCACCGGTGGCAACCTGGCGGACAAGTTCGCCTCGTTCATCGGCCGGGGTATGGACCGCCGCCAGCTGCTGCGTCGAACAGCCATGGCGGGCAGCGCAATGGCCGTGGTGCCCGGCACCTTCGTACTGCGACCGGGCACGGCCTACGCGGCCCTCTGTCAACCCGGAGCACTCTGCTACGACGGATACACCGAGTTCTGTTGTCGACTGACCGGTGCCAACCGTTGCCCACCCAACTCGGTGCTGGGGGGATGGTGGAAAGTGGATGGCCACCAGTACTGCGGTGGCGGTCCTCGCTACTACATGGACTGCCACGGGTCCTGCGGTTCTTGTGGCTGCGGGGGCAACGGGGTGTGCAGCGGGTCGTGCTCGGGCACCGTGTGTGGCTGCGCCTGGGGCGACTGCAACAACCGCAAGGCAGGCTGCACCCATTTCCGCTACGGCCAGTGCAACCAGCACATGCGCTGCCTCGGCCCGATCAAGTGTCGGGTCGTCTCCTGTTCAGAACCATGGAAGCTCGACGGGTCGTGCACGCGTGCGGTCCGAACGGACAACGTCACCCGCTACCACCACCGCCCATGTCTTCTGGTCGATGCGATAGGTGGTCTCGACAGCGTCGAGGTCGTACCCGGCGGGGTTCGCCTGCGGGGATGGTCGCTCGACCCCGGAACGACGGGGCCCAACACGGTCAACGTGTACTCGTGCCTGCGGCCCTCAGGGTCCTTCCAGGCGAATACCAGCAGACCGGACATCGGGCAGTTCTTCCCCGGACACGGTCCGAACCACGGCTTCGATCTCTTCCTACGGTTGTGTCCCGGCGAGCAGCTCATCTCGGTGGCATCGGTCGACACGAGCGGTCAGGGGTCGACATGGCTCGGACACCAGATGGTGAACATCGTGCCGCAGGGGTTCGGTCACTTCGACTCCGCGACGCCGTCGGTCGGCAACATTTCGGTCGCCGGTTGGCTGGTCGACACGGACGCATACGCCCCGTCCACGATCGACATCCGTGTCGATGGTCGGGTTGTGCGAACGGTGGTGGCCAATCGCCATCGGGCCGATGTAATCGCTGCCTATCCCCACCTCGGCGGTGCCTATGGGTTCGCCGAGACCATCCCCGCCGACCCGGGCAACCACACCGTGTGCATCGTGGGGCGCAACGTCAACGGCGGCACAGCCATTGACCTCGGCTGCAGGACCGTGACCGTGCCCGCCAACCCAACGGGCGCGCTCGAGTCCGTCACATCACCGGGGCCGGGCCAGCTCAGGGTGCTCGGCTACGCGTCGGACCCCGACACGACCTCTGCCATCCAGGTGAGCGTGAACGTCGACGGGACGCCCCAAGGTACGTTCACGGCCAACGCACCGCGCTCTGACGGCCATGACGGTCACGGCTTCGACATCACGCTCAGCTCGATCACCGCGGGCAGCCACGAGGTCTGCGTCACGGCACTCAACGTGGGTGGGGGAGCGAACGTGGCGTTGGGTTGTGAGAACGCCCTGGTTGCGAGCACCGTCGTCGGCGAGGTGACCGAACTCGCCGCCGTGCCCGGTGGCGTCCAAGTCGCCACCACTCCGGTCATGCAGGTCGGAAACGTCGATGCAGCCACGATGCGACTGTTGGTTGATGGTGGCTACCGGGGCTCGTTCCGCGCGGACCCCTCCGGCTTCGAAGGCTTCTTCGAATTGCCGGAGGGAGCCCACGAGGTCGCGGTGGTGGCGAAGCTCGACGGGCCGGGGACTGTGCCGCTGATCATGGCGACCGCCCGGCTGGAGATTCCCCCCGCGATCCCTGGGACCACTGCTGAACCAGAATCGGTGGGGCAGCTTCCGTCACAGGTCGGAGCAGAACCGTGACCGTGGTGGTTGTATTGCTGGCAGTGGTGGTCGCCCTGCTGGCGATACTCGTCATCAGCCTCCTTCGCAGCCACGCCGAGATCCTGCGGGTCCTAAACGACGCGGGCGTGAACCTGGATCCCTCCGCCGGGGCCCCGAACGACGGCGGATCGCCCGTTGACGGGCGCACTGCCGAGGGCGTGCCCCAGCCGGCCGATGCACTGGGCCGAACCGCGCCCGACATCGCCGGACCGACCCCAAAGGGTGATGCCATCGTGATGTCGATGTCGCTGGGCCATACCCCGACGCTCGTGGCGTTCCTGAGCACGGGGTGCCTCACCTGTCGAGGCTTCTGGGAGGACATGGCGCCGCCGGACGCCGGCACTCCCGAGGGCACCCGCACAGTGATAGTCACACAGGGGGAGGAAGTAGAGACGCCGTCCTCCGTCGCCGAGCTGGCGCCTGCGGACATCCCCGTAGTCATGTCGACCGACGCCTGGGAGGCGTATGGCATTCCGGTCGCCCCCTATTTCGTGCTCGTCGAGAACGGTGAGGTGGTGGGTGAGGGTGCGGCAGCCAGTTGGGACCAGGTGCGTGATCTGCTGGAGAGATCACGGCGCGACGCAGCTGCCGCCGCCGGCCGAAAGCACTCGCGACGCGACCTCATCGGCGGCAACCGAAACCGCATAGACGATGAGCTGCGCGAAGCCGGGATCGCGCCCGGCGATCCGAGCCTGTACCACGGCAACGGCGACAATCCGGAAGGCACTCGGTGACCGCACTCGTGGTACTCGGCGTGGCGACTGCCGTGATTGGCGCAATCCGCGCCAGCTGGTCACCTTGAGGAGAGTCGATGCTGTCGAGCATCACGCCCCTCGGTGAGCGGGCGAAAGGAAACTCATGGGGATTGACGGCCGCCGCCTACGTGGTGGGTTCGGCGCTGGGTGGCGCGCTCCTGGGTCTGTTGCTGGCGCCGCTGGCGGTGCTGGTGGGCCAGTTGGGGGTTGAGGCCAGACTTCTGCTGGCAGCCGTCGCGCTGCTTGCCGCTGCGGTGCTCGACGCCACCTCGGTGCCTATTCCGACGACCCGTCGCCAGGTGAACGAGAACTGGCTCAACGCCTACCGAGGGTGGGTGTACGGAGCGGGATTCGGTCTGCAGCTGGGCTTCGGTGTGGTCACGATCATCACCTCCTGGTCCACCTGGGCGGTCGTGGTGATGGCCGTGCTCACCGGGACCTGGTGGACAGCGGTGGTTGTCGCCACCGTGTTCGGTCTGGCCCGCGGACTCGTGCTGCTCCTTGCCCGTCATTCAGACACGCCCGCAGACCTGGCGGCGCTGCACAAGCGCATCGCTGATTCGGCTCCCAGCGCGGCCCGTGCCACTCGTGCGGGAATGGCAACGATCGGCGTCGCTTCGGGTGTGCTCGTCGTGGCGCAGGGGGTGTTCGCATGAGCAGCCGCTTGTCAGCGCACGGCTTGTCCATCGTGGTTCCCACGGGTTGGGAGGCATCGATCACCCTCACCCATGGCGACTCGCCGGGCGAGAACGGCGCCACCGGCCATGACCACTCCGTGTTGCACCTCGCCAACTTCGCACTGCCGAGCCCGCGTGGTGACTTCGGTGGTGACGTACTCGAGACCATGGCCTCCAACCAGCTGTTCCTGGCCCTTGTCGAGTTCGACCGATCCGCCGCGACAACCCCCCTGTACCGCCAGAACGGCCTGGCAACCATCACGGCGGAGGGTTTCCGGCGAGAGACGATGCACCGTCAGGTACAGGGGCAGGCCGGTCACCAGCAGTTCTTCAACGAGGCGGACCGGGCCTTCTGCCTCTACAGCGCCATTGGCAGCTACCACCAGCGTCAGCGACTGTCGACCGGGGTGATGATGGTTCTTCGGTCGCTTCAGATCCGCTGACCTCCGGTCATCTCAGCCAGTCTGCCCGAAGCATCCCGCTTCGCGGCCCAGATAATCTGGACCACTTCGGATTCTGGGGTGCAGAGAATGACCGGAGCCGGCTCGCTCACTCACACCATTGGCTTACGGACGCACCGATGGCCGTTCACTGTTCGAGATCGCTGTGTGTCCATTTGTGGAGCCACTCCCGATACTCCGGCGCCATCTCCTGGTATGTGAGCCCGTATTGGGTCGACTCCCCGTCTTCGATTGGATTGAGGCGCTTCACTCGCCCGACGAACGTACGGTCGTCGTCGATCCGAACCTCGGCTGAACTCCCGATGGTGAGTCCGAGCTTCGAGGGCGCGGTGATGTTCGCGCCGCTCAGGGAGATGTCGACGACCTCCCCATGAACCTGCGACTGCCTGCGGCGTCTTTGGAAACCAAGTCCGTCACTTCGCTTCAGCACTGGCGTGACCAGCGCCGGAAATCCCTCGAATGCCTTGCGTCGTCCGATGCGCCGTTCGAAGTTGGCCATCAGATGCAATCGGCTCGCGAGCCAGCCATCTGAAGTTTGTTGTGGAAGGTCGCGGTTTCGTGGCGATTAGTCGGAGCCGTTGATCCAAGTCGAGGCGAGGGAGTGGCCCGCTGACAGATTCGGCACCGCGGGTGTGCCGTCAGGCAGCGGCGTGTCGAGCACTCCGTGCACATCGGTGCCGCTGGCGACGGCCCAACGGTTGTAGGCCTGCCAGAGGTTGTAGGCCTGCTTACCGAAGAGCCGGTTGACGTCCTCGTAGGTCTCGGTGCGCTTCGCCGGGTCCGTCTCCACCCGGCCTTCCTCCAACAAGGCGTCGAGCTCCGGGTCCTCAATCTTGCCGAGATTGACCGGGGAGTCAGAGCTCCACCAGATCTCCTGGAGATCCGGATCGCCCGCAGGGTGGTTGGCGACCAGCATCAGGTCATATGAGCCGGCGAGGGCCTGGTCGATGAAGGCGGAGGCTTCGAACTGCTTGCGGTTCACCTTGATGCCCACCTCCTCGAACATCTGCTGGACCTGGTCAGCCGATGAGCCCGCACCTCCAACGGTCATCAGCGTCACCTCGAACGGTGCGCCTGATTCCCGCTCCTGCTGCTCGACCAGTTCTCGAGCGCGATCGGGGTCGTAGCTCGGGTAGCCGGCGTCCTCCAGGTAGCCAATCTCGCCCGGGGCGAACGGGCCGCTGGCCAACTCCAGGGC
>JBPCTP010000406.1:0-4157 GCA_051011615.1 Microthrixaceae bacterium
GGTGAAGGGGGCGTCCATGGTGCCGTTGCGGCTGGGGATACCGTCGTGGTCACCTTCGTTGTTGAGCACCTCACCGGTGCTGCCGTCACCGGTGAGGTAGTTGGGCATCTCGAAGCTGCCCTGCACCACCCTCGCCGGGCCGGACTCCTCGACCATGTCGATGGTGAACGGCGGTGCGCCGCCGGCGGTGACTCCTGCTTCGAGGTCAACCCCGAGCTCTGTCGCAGTCTCGCTCCACATGTGTCGGAGACGTCCGGTCAGCCCTTCGGTGGAGGCAACCGTGAAGGACCATCCGGCGTCGAGCCCATCGAGAGGGCGACCATCCCCGAGTGCATTGAGCCACAATTCCTGGTCGGAACTTGGCGCGTCGAGAATCTCGGCCAACGTCTCCGAGGGCTCCACCTCGCTGCCGTCGCTCCTGAGGAGGTCGAACAACCCGACCGAGTGCCGGTGTCCTTCGGTGAGCCCGATCGCCGGGATGATTCGCAGTGGCGCACGATTCGGGTCGGTGACACTGATGTCGACCTCGGCCCAAGCAGGAATCCGTTCTCCGTTGTCGACGTCGACCAGCACCAGGTTCGAATTCGACTCCATCGACGCAGCGATGTCGTTCTGGCTCGCGAGCGCCGATGCGACCGGGTCGATGTCCTCGATGACGATCTGGGCGATGGTGGCGGGGGAGAAGCCGTCGTTGCGGTTCCATTCGAGCGGATCGACGGCCTTGCCCGACACGTTGGTGGGCATGCCTTGTTCCGGTAGGTCCAATCTCAGACCTGTTTCAGTTGATGGGTCGATCCGCGTGTAGGCGTCGCTCGGCCAGGGCAGCAGGCACATCGTGGGGTCGGTGTTGTCGCACTCGCCCGTGCCCGGCGGCTCGGCGGCAATGGTCGTCTCACCCGCTACCTCGGGTGTCTCGCCAGCAGCAGAGTCACTCCCTGTATCGCCGCCACTGCAGGCAGATGAAAGAAGAACGAACGTGGCCAGTACCGCAGCGCACACGAGCCAGCTGCGATGCTTCCGCTGGCTGCGGAAGCTGTGCTGTGCCGACTGGTCCAATGTCCCTCCCCGGGGGACAGAGACTACCGCGGCGTGCTGCGGGGACGCGTGGCTCCCGCAACGCCGACACCGACGCCCACGCGAAGTTCAGCTGTCCCTGCTGCAGTTTGTTGCCCAGCAGCACTTCTTGTTCATGGGGGACGGAGTCACAGTCCGACTCAGCAACCGTGAGGCCCGTGGGCAGCCTCGATCTCGCCGAGACCCTGGCAGAGCAAGCTGGAGTCGTTGTTCAGCACTGCGGTGATCAGGTCGCACGCAGCGAGTGCGAGTCTGCTCGCCTGCTTCCGGCGCCAGGTTGGCTGGCCAGCGGCATGCACGGGGGCTCTCCTGGTGGGCATTCGAGCGTATCTGCGCCCTCGTCGTGTCCAAACCGGATGGCTGAGTTGTATCGTGCGCCGCGTGGATTCAGACCGATTGATCGACCCCGCCCAGCTCCGGACCGTCCGTCTCGAGATCAGCGAAGGTGTTGCCACGGTGACGCTCGACCGGCCAGATGTCTACAACTCGTTCAACGAGGAGATGACCGAAGAGCTGGCGAGCATCTGGCAGGCGTTGCGCGGAGACGACTCGGTCAGGGCCGTGGTACTCACGGCGGCCGGCGACAAGTCGTTCTGCACCGGGATCGACCGCAGCACCGTCGGCGATTTCGAGTTCGATCCACTCGACTACGACGACCCGGGCAAGTTGCTCGGCCCCAAGAGCCAGGGTTTCTGGAAGCCTGTGATAGCAGCCGTCAACGGCATGGCCTGCGGCGGAGCGTTCTACATGATCGGAGAGGCCGACATCGTCCTGGCCGCCGAGCACGCCACCTTCTTCGACCCGCATGTCACCTATGGCATGGTTGCCGCCTACGAGCCGATCCTGCTGATGCGGCACATGCCCTTCGGCGAGGTGCTGCGCATGGCGCTCACCGGAAACAGCGAGCGGATGGGCGCAGAGACGGCTTGTCGCGCCGGCCTGGTGAGCGAGGTCGTACCTGCAGACCAGCTCGCCTCCGTTGCCCATGACCTTGCAGCGGGCATCGCCGCCCAGCCGCCGCGAGCGGTGCAGGCCACGCTACGCACCCTGTGGGCAGCGCGAGACCTGTCGGGCGCGCAGGCCACCGATCTGGGAAACGCCTTCCTCCAGCTCGGTTACTCCCAGGAGGACCTCACCACTGGCCAGGAAGGATTCAGTTCCGGCGAGCGGATCAAGCCCCGTATCCGCTGACGAGCCCTCGTTCTGTTCGCATCACAGAACGGCGTCCTGTCGGCAACCAGCGGTCCGCGATCGCGACGAGAGCCGACTTCAGAGGCGGCCGAGCAGGAAGTCGACCACCGGCTTGGCATCCGGGAAAGACTGGGAGAGCCCGGAGCTGTAGTAGCCGGCATCGCTGATGATGCTCATGCCCGTGATACCCGCGGCGGCGCTGCTGCAGAGGAACACCAGGGGATAGGCCTGCTCGATCGGCGTCGACGGTTCGATGCCGACCTCTTCGCGGTAGTCGGCTCCAAATGCGAGCCACATGTCCGCGTTCGCCTGGGCCAGTGGGGTGTCGGTGGGGCCCGGCATGATCGCGTTGATCCGTATGCCTGCCTTGAGAAGCCCGATGGCTTCACGTGCCACGTAGGCATTGATCGCCTGCTTGGTGGCCATGTAGTGCGCCTGTTCGTGCTCCACGGCCCATTGCGCTGCTGCGTCGAAGTCCGTGATGGCCAGGAACTCATCCAACCAGGGCAGAGCGGCTTCCCAACCCATTCCGGCGGCCGAGGATATGAACCCGATGGCCGATCCGGGCGGCAACATGTCCGTCGCGATCATGGTGTCGATCATGTGGCGGTGGCCGATGAAATTGATCCGCTCGATGCCTGGTGTGCCATCAGCCACCCCGGCGCAGGCGAAGTGGGCGTCCACCGTTCCGCCACACTCGCCGACTGCGGCCTCGACAGAGGCCTTGTCCGACAGGTCGACGGTTATCGCGGTGACGCCCGGCAGGGTCACTTCCGCACGATCCATGACCACCACCTCGGCTCCTGCGTCGAGCAGCACCTCTGCTGCCGCCGCACCGATGCCCGTGGCACCCCCGACCACGAGAGCCCGTTTGTCGGTGTAGCTGAATGCGTCGAAGAGGCCCATGTCTCGCTCCTGGCGACGAGGTCGGCTCGTCCACCTGATCGCCGCGGATGCTAGACGGACGCACCGCACGATCGCGGCGTGAGATTTCCTCGGGTGAGGGCGCGACATCCCCTGGGGTGACATTGTGGGTTGCTTGAAGATCGACGACCTCCTCGAAGCCTTCCGTCTCGATGCGCTCGGTGACGGCCTGTTCCGAGCCACCAGTGTCGACCTCGGTGGGCCGATGGTCTACGGGGGCCAGATCCTCGGCCAGTCCCTGCTCGCAGCCCAGTCATCGGATCCCGCAAAGGCCGTGAAGACGATCCACACGGTGTTCGCCAAGCCGGCCTCCATCGATCACCCGCTGGAGCTCGGCTGCGAAGTCATGCACAGCGGACGAGCACTCGCGAGCGTGACGGTCACAGCCAGCCAGGGCGAGAGACTCTGTGCCCGGTCGATCGTCCTGCTCAGCTCCGACGAGCCGGATTTCGTCACCCACCGCGACCAAGCACCGCCGCTCGAAGTTCCGGAGACGGGCCAACCACCTTGTGGCGACCGTACCCTTGATGAACGAGCTCCAGAGGACAGCGCGTTCGACACGAGGCTCGTCGGAGACGTGGACGTGAACGACCCCGACCAGGTCGGGCCGGCCTCGCTGGACGTGTGGGCCCGTTGCGTCGATGCACCGCGGGATCAGCCGACGAATCGCGCACTGCTGGCCTACCTCAGCGACGGCTTCCTCATTGGAACCGCCATGAGGCCACATGAAGGATTGGGCCAGTCGCAGGCGCACGTCAGCGTCGCGACAGCGGTGCTGAGCCACACGCTCACCTTTCACGACGACGTCGCCATGGGCGAGTGGCTGCTGCTTTCACATGCAAGTGGACACGCTGGGGGAGGACGCAGCCATGGCTCTGCGCAGGTGTTCGATTCCTCGGGACGCCTCGTTGCCTCCTACATGCAGGACGCGATGATCCGGGCCCTGTAGCTGGGCTGCGCCCTGTAGC
>JBPCTP010000407.1:0-3118 GCA_051011615.1 Microthrixaceae bacterium
GGCGCACCCTCGGCAGCCATGTGTCGGCCGAGGAGGCCAGTCCACCACCGAGGGCGATGACGTCCGGATCCAGCACATTCGCCACAGCACCCAGTCCCCGTGCCACCCAGGTGGCGAACTCATCGACGACCGCCGATGCTTCGGGATCACCGCTGCGGGCTGCCTCGAAGACGGCCTCGCTGCCGGGCGACGAGGTGTTGCCGACCGCCGATGCGTGCAGCGTTCCGCTGCATATCGACTTCGCCGCCAGATGGGCAACTCCCGGCCCGGACGCGAAGGTTTCCCAGCAACCGCTCTGCCCGCAGGCACACGGCGGGCCGGTAGGGTCGACCACCATGTGCCCGGGCTCACCGGCGAATCCATTGGCACCGCGATGCAGCCGCCCGTCGATGATCAGCCCGGCGCCGATTCCCGTTCCAAAGGTGATCGCGACGAGACAGCGCGGTGGCGTGTCGAATTGTCCGGCTGCCGCCAACGCCGTGCAGTTGCCGTCGTTGTCGACCACGACGGGAACCCCGAGGGTGGATGACAACCCCGCGGCAAGATCGATGCCGATGAGACTCGGCACGTGAGGGGATCGCACAGGTACGCGCCCGTGATCCACCCAGCCGGCCACTCCGACACCTACCGCGGTCGGTTGCGCATGTGCCGCCACGGCAGATCCACTTCGGAAACTGTCCAACCGTTCGAGCAGCGAGGCGACCAGCGACGATAGGGTCCCGATTCCGGGCTCGCTCGTCGAGCGGATGGAATCCAGGACCTCCATGCCACCTGGCCCGTCTGCAATCGCAACCGCCACCGACTTGGTGCCGCCGACATCCACGCCGACATACAGCGCAGGTGGGCCCGGAACATTGACTGACACGAGGTCGGTCTATCACCGCCCCGACGCTCAGGCGATGATCGTCAGGCCCAGGTTTCCAAGGATCTCCATGCCGCTGATCACCTCGGTGCGGTCCGTCACCCAGACGATCTGTCGCTGTGCGGAATGGGCCACCACCGTGGGCACATCGATGGCATCGAGCGCCGTGGGACCCGAGGGTGGTTCGATCAACAGAATGGGTAGCTCTCCGACCTGCGGCAGCGAGCGGCGCGACTGCAGCTGGGCAGACAGTGACCACCCACCTCCGGCCGTCCCGGCCGTGTCAGCCTGCTCGGACGCAGCGCCGCCAAGGTCCACGGCTCGATCGAGTGCCAGCAACCGACTCTCGATGTCGCGGAGATCTCGGGCCAACTCAGTTCGCCGCTGCTGCAACTCCTCCATTGGCGCCTGGTTGCCCCACGCGTGAGCGATTTCGCCGACTCCGGACGCACCGCCGGATGAGCCCGCTGCGGCGTCGGCTGCATCGATCTCGGCCTCCGCCAGCTCCAGCACCTC
This sequence comes from Microthrixaceae bacterium, assembly GCA_051011615.1. Taxonomy (GTDB): domain Bacteria; phylum Actinomycetota; class Acidimicrobiia; order Acidimicrobiales; family Microtrichaceae; genus JBPCTP01. Next base: position 1,379 of record JBPCTP010000407.1, read on the forward strand.
CCTCGGAGTGAATGCTTCGAGAGTGTCGTAGCCCAATTCCGCTCCCAGTCTCCCCGCCAGCAACTTCGCGGACGACTCGGGCGATGAGACGGCGGGGCGACGAGACCTGAGCTTCACCGCGACGAGTCTGGGATTGGGTTGGCCACCGAGCGGCATGCCCAGCACTCGCTCGGCCTCTGCCAGCAGCTCCGATTCCTCGATTCGCTCAGCGGAGACCTGTTCGCGCCGCTCGGCCCAGAAGCCCTCCAGTTCGTGCAACAGCTCCAATCGGGCGCTTGCAGAGGCGAAGGCGTCGACACCTTCGGGTGTGTGCGATCGCACCGACTCGCGCAACTCCTCGTAGCTGGTGAACCCGGCAGATGACAGCAACTGGGCCTCGTTGCCTCGCAAGCTCGCCAGACGACTGCGCGCCCGCCGCGACAGGGGGCCGGCAGCAATCTCGACCATCTCGCTGCGGAGGGCCTCGACCTGTGGGAGAAGCTCGCCACCCGAAGCCGTAGAACTCGCCGGTGAGACGAGTGCATCCTGAACGGAGTCGATCGCAATGCGGCATTCCGACATCAGTTGGGCAAGCGCCGCTTCGCGCGCATCCAGGGTGATCCGGTGCCGTGCCAGCTCATCGAGACGGTCCGCAAGGTCGATGGCGTCGGTTGCAGGTCGTGCCGCCAAAACCGAGCCGAGTTGGTCGGTCAGCTCCCTGGCGGTGGCCGTTGGCACACCCACACCTGCACGGGCTACATCGACTCGACCCGGCGCACCCCGAGTGGATTGCTCTTCTGCAAGGGCACGTTCGACAATCGTCAACTCCGATCGCATCGCCTCACGACGAGTACGCAGCCTGGTAAGGCTGGCCACGTTCGAGTGCTCGGCACCTTCGGCGCCCTGCCCGCCGATGCCCGCTGCCTGTGATGCACCGGACAGACCCGAGACGGCCATCTGCGCGTCGTCAGGCACCTCGATGACACAAGAACCTGCTCCCAGCAGGTCGTAGGTGGACGCGAAGGACTCATCCAGTGGCACCGTCATTCCGTCCACACGCAGTACGGCTTCGAGCCCTGCCGGCCCCGAAGTGGTGAGCGCCGAGAAGGTGCTGCGAAGCGCTTCGCGGTCCTCCGCGCTCAGCCCCGCGAGCACCGTCACGCGTTCGTGGAGTTGGGTCGGCCTGGCCCCCGGCAGGCGAGCGCGCAAAGACGTGATCTTCATCCCGTAACTCCCGCTACTTCCACGCCGTTGTACAAATCGCGATCCCGACCGCTCGCGGCCTTCCCATCTGCGTCGATGGGACCGCTGCTCAGCCGGCCCCAGGGTGCATCATTCCACGTCTATCCGACGCACACGAGTGGATGTCACATCATTACCGCCCGCTGTGGCGCTCTCCGCGCCTCCCGTGGCATTCGACCCCGAATCGTGGTCTGTTGACCGTCCAGAGTCACGTTGTTCGTCCGCATCGGCAACATTCCCGCCAGTCGCGTCGGCTCCGTCGGAGTCCGCCGAGGGCCATGCCTCACCGCCCCTGCGCGCAAGTGACCCGAGGTCCTCAGCGACCGTGCGGATGGCGGCGGCCGCGTCGTCGACGAAGCCGGAGTCCTCCACCAGTTCTTCAGCTGCATCGAGAAACGACCTGGCCGCTCCAATGAGCTCCCTTGCCGCCTGCTGCAGGTGCTCCGATCCCTTTGCCGCATGTTCGCTGTCCATCGGCCAACTATGGCCGCTGAGGGCCCGCTGTGTCGCTCCCGCGGG
>JBPCTP010000408.1:0-5118 GCA_051011615.1 Microthrixaceae bacterium
GCGACGAACTCGCCGATCGCCAGGCGATACTCCGACAGCTGATCCATTTCTCGTCGGTCGAGTTCGCTCGCACGCGCTGGTACGACGTCGACGAAGTGTCCCAGCACCTGTTGCGATCCCTGTGTGGCGTGTTCGGTGCCAGTGTTGTGGAAATCGCCTGGAGCGATGACGAGGAAGGTCCGCTCACACTCGAGGCCTGCTGGTCAACCCAGGCCGAGGACGGCTGGACTCCAAACCGCCTTTGCGCTCCGGGAACGCTCTTCGAGGAGATCAACAGCGGCGCTCCCTCCGCCAAGAGCGGAGCATGGAGCTGCGATGACCTCGAGGCGTTGGAGCCGACCGATGGCGCAAAGCTCTTCCTGGAGGCCGGACTCGACGCAGTCGTGGAACTGCGGCTGTCGCCGGACCGCCCGCGCGCGGTGTTGCGTCTTGGATTCGCCGACGGTCTCGGATCCTGGGACGAGATCAACACCGAACCGGTGAGCCTGCTCGGACTACTCGTGCTGTCCAGCCTGCGTCGTTGCCGTCTCGAAGAGGCGCTGAACGAACGCGCCCGACGGGATTCGCTCACGGGCGTTCTGAATCGTGGCGAGTTCTATCAGCACCTAGAGGTCTGCATCGCCTCGCCGCAGCAGGTCGGTCGGGTGGGTGTTCTCTACTGCGACGTGGACCATTTCAAGGCCACGAACGACAACCACGGCCATGCCGCAGGCGACGCGGTGCTGCGTGCGGTTGCAGACGCGATTCGGAAATCAGTTCGCGAGGGCGATCAAGTAGCGCGGGTCGGCGGAGACGAGTTCGTGGCACTGTGCCGGGGTCTCGAATCCGACGCCCAGCTCGATGCGGTCAAGGAGCGGGTGGCCGGCCGCCTGGCGGATCTCGAGTTCGCCGGTGGGGCAGTGAGCCTGAGCATCGGAGCGGCAGTCCTCGCAGAGGACCAGGACGCTGATGCGCTGGTCGGTGCGGCGGACGCCGCGATGTACAGGGCGAAGTTCCGGAATCGGACCGGCCGGGGTTCAGGGAAGATGGGCGATCGCGTCGTCGAAGACGCTGAATAGCGCAGGGCCGGACTTGTCGCTGCGCGCGAGGACGCCCAGTCGCCGGCATTTCGCCAGCAACTCCCGTGCCTGGCGTCCGGGCCAGGGCTTCACCAACAGCTCCGGTGGCAGCAGCGGGTCGCGCTCGAAGCAATCGTTGAAACGAATCGCCATGTGGAGCACACCGGGCAGGAAGTCGTGTTCGCTGAGGCGTTCTCCCCGGTCGCGCATCTCGGCGAGCCGATCGGGTACCTCGGAGTAGGTGTCGATGAATCCGCTGTAGGCCTTGGCCACGGCATCGAGGTCCCACAGGATGCCGGCCAACTCGCGGGGGTCGGTCACCCCTCCGATGTCGAGGTCGTCGGTGGTGAGCAGGCTCACGTGTTCGGCGATTCCGAGCCGTTCGCTGTCGGCATGCACCTCGGACTCCCAACGGTGCGGAGACACGTACAGGCCGGGCTGCATCGTTGCCCCGCCGAGTGTCAGCAGGTGGTCGCGGAATCGGTCTCGCTCCGTGCGCTGTCCCTCGGGTATTGCGAAGCTGACGACGCGCCAGCGGCCGTCCCACCCGCGCCCGGCTGCGTCCTGTGCATACGCCAGCAGGTGTCGTTCCTGGGTGACCTGCAGCGCCGCCCTGCCGGCCTCGGTGGCGGGAAAGATGGCGCTACGTCCTTCGCCGTCGCGTTCGAAGAGACCTTCGGCAATGAGGCGCCGCATGGCGGACCGGACGGTCTCGATGGGGATTCCGCACTCCGTTGCAACCCGGTACAGCTCAATTCCGTGCACCGTGCCGTCGCTGTGGGCCAACCCGAGCACCATCAAACGTGTTGGCAGACTGAAATCGGCAAGACCTGCGATGTCGGTGAGCGCGGCTATCGGCTCAGCACCCCGCCCGGCATCACCTGCCCCGGTGTCGTGTTGCCCGGAGCTGGTCGAAAGTCTGTCGGGCGAATCGCTCACGACCGCCATGATCCGACTCCGCCGGGTGTTTGTCAAAGCTGCGGCGGGGTCGCCTCAGGCAGTGTTGCCGTCTCAGGCGATGTGGAGTCCGCATTCGGTCTTGTCGCGGCCGACCCAACGTCCTGAGCGGGGATCCTCACCCGGTTCCACGGGATGGGTGCAGGGCATGCATCCGATGGACGGATAGCCGCGTTCGGTGAGCGGATTCACCGGGACGTCGTGCTCGGCGATGTAGCCGGCAACGTCTTCGGCGGTCCACGTCGCAAGTGGGTTGACCTTCACAAGGCCTCGCAGGTCGCGACCGACGATCGGCGCGTTCGCCCGGCTCTCCGCCTCGTCTCGGCGCAGCCCCGACATCCAGGCCGACTTGCCTGCGAGTGCCCGGTCGAGTTGACCGACCTTGACCGCCGAGCAGCAGTTCTCGGGGTCTGCTTCCCAGAGCGCCTCGTCGTGGTGAGGCACGGTCATCATGCGCAGGTTGAGGCCGTAGCGGCGCCTCACGGTTTCGACGGTCTCGAGTGTTTCGGGGAAGTGGTAGCCGGTGTCGATGAACACAACTTCGATCGCTGGCTGTGTCTTGACGGCCAGGTCGATGAGAACGGCGTCGGTCATCGAGGCGGCGAGAGAGAGCATCGGCCCGAAGTTGTCCGACGCCCACCGGATCACCTTCGAAGCAGGTGCTGTCTCCAGTTCAGCGTTGATCTGTTCCAGTTCGGAGTCGGTGAAACTGGCCGGGGTGAACGGTCCCGGGGTAGGTTCGCTTCCCGATACCGGCTCCGAGCCCACAGCCAGGGCTGGATTCGCCGTTGCGGTCATACTGCGCACTCCGAATCGCCGACCTCAGCCTCATAGGGGCCGGTTTCGCCGTAGTCGATGTAGAAGTCCTCGTTGTCCTCGGGGGTCGGGAACTCGTCGAGGTCGCCGAGGCCGGCGGCGACCTCCTTGGCTCCACCCGAGCGCTCCAGCCACACCCCGAACGCCTCGCCGAACTCACGCTCCTCGACGTAGCGGGCGACGACCCGGACTGCGGCTTCCGGCACAGCCTTGGCGGGCAGGCGCAGCGCCTTGCGCCCGAACTCGGCCTGCTCGTTGCCGACGTAGCCGCCGAGCAACATCTGGTAGCCGGGGGCCGAGCGACCGTGTGCTCGGCGCTCGGCACCGAAGAAGCCGATGTCGGCGACATGGTGCTGGCCACAGGAGTTGGTGCAGCCCGAGATGTTGGTGCGCACGCCGTCGACCTCTGCGAGCCCTGCTGCTTCGAGTGCCTCGCCGATGGCGGAGGCGAGTCCGCGGCTCTGGGTGACAGCGAGGTTGCAGGTGTCAGCTCCCGGGCATGCCACGACGTCCCGGGCGAGTTCCGCTCCGGGTTCGGCCATTCCCAGGGCCTCCAGGCGCTGGTGCAAGGTCTCGAGCTGGTCCTCTGCGAGGTCACGAAGCACGAAGTTCTGGCGGTTGGTGATCCGAACCGAGGTGCCGAGATCCCGTGCGATCGCCGCAATACCTCGGAACTGGGCCGCGGTCACGTCTCCGAGTCGGCTCCAGGCCGTGGCGGAGACCGTCCCATTGGCGACGCCACGTACCACGTTGGCCTGTTCCCAACGAGAGAATGCGCTGGTGCCGTTCAGCGTCACCGGCACGCCCTGGCCGATCGCGGTGACCGGCCCGGTGCCCTTGCCCGCCGGCGCGTCGCCGGCAGCCTCCACCTCGGGTGGGATTCCCTCGGGCCAGGTTGCCGAGGCCATCAGGAACTTGCGGCTGGTGAGAATTCGTTCGGTGAGCTCCTCTGCGCCGAGTTCGTCCACGAGCCACTTCATGCGGGCCCGCAGCTTGTTGTTGCGATTGCCGGCTTGTTCGAAGATGCGAACGCAGGCCTCGAGGGTGGCGAGAAGTTCTTCGCGTGGCGTGAAGTCCTCCAGCGCGATCGCCGGGTGCGGGTTGGCTCCGAGCCCGCCGGCTATGTAGACGCGGAATCCGGCTTCGGTCTCACCCGAGTCAGTCGTGCGGTTGATCGCGATGACGCCGACGTCGTTGAACATCGCCTGGCCGCAGTCCGTGACACAGCCCGAGAAGTTGATCTTGAACTTCCGGGGCAGGCGCGCCGAGATCGGATTGCGCAGGAAGTGGCGGAACGCCGCTTCGGCCCACGGCTGGATGTCGAGTACCTCGTTGGGGCAGGCGCCGGCGAGATGGCAGCCCATCACGTTGCGCACGGTGTCCGAGCAGGCCTCGCGTGTGGTCATGCCCACGGCTGCGAGATCCCACAGTGCGGAGGGCACCTCTTCGAGTTGTACGTAGTGGAACTGAACGTTCTGGCGGGTGGTGAGGTGTCCCCATCCACGGGAGTAGCGCTCGGAGATGTCAGCCATCCGGTCGAGCTGCGCCGGGTTGATCGAACCGTACGGAGCCTTGATGCGCAGCATCTGGTTGTGGCCGCCCTGACGCTGGCCGTAGACGCCGTTGGCGAGGCGGAAGACCTTGAACACGTCCTCGTCGACCTCACCGGCGAGGTAGCGGGCGAGCACGCGTTCGAACTTGCGGATGTCCTCGACCATGCCCGGATCCAGGCTGTCGATGTCGACCTCGCCCTCGGTATCGATCTCGATCGTCGTCATGTGATCCCCTCGGCGTCGGTGCGGCGGCCAGACGGAAACGCGACCCGCCTAAATCCGACTGGATTGGTCATATTTGTATCTAAACCCGACCCATACGGTCAACATTTCATTGATGTGACCTCCGCCGCTGGTTCGCGGCGCAACGAGCGTTGCTCAGTCGCCGCGCAGCAGCTCGGCGACGCGGAACGCCAGATCGACCGATTAGCGCCCGTTCAGCCGGGGGTCGCACATCGTCTCGTAGCGAAGGCCGAGCTGGCCGTCGACGAGATCGTCGCCGCCGCCCAGGCATTCGGTGACGTCGTCGCCCGTGAGCTCCACGTGCACGCCGCCTGGCCAGGTTCCCTCGGCGCGGTGGGCTGCGAAGAAGCCCCGAATCTCATCGAGAATCGAATCGAAGTGCCGGGTCTTGCGTCCCGATGGCGCAGTGAAGGTGTTGCCATGCAGGGGGTCACAGGCCCACACCACCGGATGCTCCGCGTCGGCTGCGGCACGAAGAAGGGGCCGCAGGC
>JBPCTP010000409.1:0-2958 GCA_051011615.1 Microthrixaceae bacterium
CACCACGAGTGCCCACACCGTCAACCCGGCAATCATGTCCTTCGAGAACCAGGACCGCTTGTACGTAGGTAACCAGCCGAGAACCGGTAGATGGCGCTTCAGTGGGTTCGGGTTGTCGGTGCGCGTCGACATCCGATCCTCAGATCTGAGGAGACTGGGGTGCCGACACGTTGGGTGCGTCGGTCCTGCTCAGCCGGTCCATGTTCTCGATCATCAACAGAGCTGGCCGTTCCATCAGGGCTCCTCCGGTCGTCGGAAGCCCCGTTCTACTCCGGGCGTGGCCGCCGGCGCATCGCCACCGTGGGGTGATCTGTGCAATCACCCCACGGCGAGGTCGTGAGTGCGGACATCTCGGGTCTGTGGTCCTGCGATCACGTCGAAAGGCTGCTAGGACGGGCCGGGCCATGAGCCCCCATCTTCCTAGCGACCCCTACGCCGACTTCGCGGGCTGGTACCACTGGCTCCTGACCGATCGCGAGCTGGCGGAAGGAGCGTTGGGGCCAGCAGCCAACGCGACCTTGGATGCCATGCCGGTTGGGTCTCGCATCCACGACGCAGCGTGTGGCATCGGTGTGGATGCGCTCGCACTCTGTCAACGTGGGTTCAGGACCTCTGGCTCGGACATCAGTCGGTCGATGATCGCGGAAGCGGAGCGTCGAACGGCGGCATCCGACTGTCACGTCCCGTTCTCCGTGGCCGGGTGGGACACCCTGGGGGACCTGCTGACGGCTCCGGTTGCCGCAGTTCTCTGCACCGGCAACTCGTTGGCCCAGGTTCGGTCGGACGACGACCTGACCGTGGTACTCGGTGGTCTCCGTGATGCGCTGCAGCCCGCGGGGCTGGTTATCGTCGACGCCGGCGACTACCCAGCCGTCGCCGGCGAGTTCGAGCCCGATGTCCGTGTGGTCCACAGGTCAGGACAGCGAGCACTCGTCTCCCGGCGTTGGCGCATCCGATCCTCCATCGAGGACCCGCAGGTGCTCGACATCTCGATCGAGACCGGGTCCGGTCCGCAACGCGTCGAGCAGCTGATTCGCCTGTGGCCACGATCGACCCGCGAACTCGAACTGCTTCTCCGTGGCGTCGGCCTCGTTCCGGAGGTGATGGCCGATGACGCCGCGTTGGGCCGACACACGATCGTGGCCCGACGCCAGGGGTGAGCCCAATCGATCGGGCTGAGCGTCAGGCACCGGAGACGAGTTGGTTGGCCTGGGCCGTGTCGAGCGTGTGTCGGTACAGGTAGTTGTACAGGTCGACCTCCAACGCCAGACGTGCGAACCACGCGGCTGTGGGTGCCGAATACTCATCCGCCGTGGATTTCGGAAGTTTCGAGGGTCGGGCGGGTCGGTAGCGTCTGGCGCTCGTGACCCTGTTTCCTGCTCTGGCTCGCCTTGTTCTGACCCGGTTCCGGTGGCTGTTCGCAAGCGGCGACTCCCGTGATGCTGAGATCCTCGCCCTTCGCCACCAGGTTCTGGTTCTGCAACGTCAGATCACCAGAGCACAGTTCACAGACACCGACCGCACGATCCTCGCTGTTGTTGCCTCGGCGATGGACCGAGCCCGCCACCAGACCGCGTTGCTGATCGTTCGCCCCGAGACGGTGCTGCGTTGGCACCGGCGCCTTGTCGTCCGCCACTGGACCCAACCACCCACTGCTCCACCTGGACGGCCACCCATCGACCCGGAACTGCGGCGACTGGTGATCCGAATGGCACGCGAGAACCCCACGTGGGGCTACCGCCGAGTCCACGGTGAGCTCGGCCGGCTCGGCTACAGCATCGCGGCGTCGACCGTGTGGAAGATCCTCCGGACCGCAGGTATCAACCCGATTCGTGACCGCACCGGACCGTCCTGGTGCGAGTTCATCCGCTCCCAAGCAGCAGGGATCATCGCCACCGACTTCGTGTGTGTCGACACCGCGCTGCTGCGCCGTTTCCATGTCCTGTTCGTCATCGAACACGCCTCGCGGCGAGTGCACCTGTCCGGGATCACCACAAACCCGACAGGAGCATGGACCACCCAAGCCGCCCGCAGCCTGTTGATGCAACTCCCGGATGCTCACGGGTTCCGGTTCTTGATCCGAGACGGCGGCGGACAATTCACCACGTCATTCGACAGTGTCCTAGCCGGCTCGGGGATCAGGGCCCTCCGGACACCACCGCGCGCCCCGCAGGCCAACGCGTTCGCCGAACGATGGGTCCGCACTCTCCGCCACGAACTCCTCGACCGGGCCATCATCTGGAACCAACTTCAACTCCGAGCGCTACTTGACGACTACGTCGAGCACTACAACCAATACCGACCACACCGAAGCCTCGAGCAGCGCTCACCCTACGACGATGCCGACGTCACACCGATCGGCCCAGGCCAGCCAATCAGGCGACACAGCAGCTGCGGCGGACTCATCAACGAGTACCGCGCCGCGGCCTGAACCAACTGCCACCGGCCAACCCGATCACGCAATCCTCAGCTTCGCCGCGATCCCAGTGCCGAGACCGCGCACACCAAGTCACCTACAACCGCCGACTCACGACCACATCCGAGTATTCGGCACGTTCAAGCTCTCGTACTGAGCCCGGGTGTCGGAGAGTCATGTACTGCGCCTCGATGCTGAACCGGCGCAAGGGGTTGTGCCGAGCTCAGGCCTGCTTGAGGAGCTCGTTGGCCTGCTCTGAATCCAGAGTGTGCCGGAACATGTAGTTGTACAGGTCGACCTGCAGCGCCAGTCGCGCGAACCACTCGGACTCGACGAGGGCGACGACAGCTGAAGCGTTCTCGTGCAGCAGCGATGCCAGCTCCTCGAGGCGACCTTCGTGGAAGCCGAGGCCGTCCAGATGGACGGATGCCTCGGCGATGGCGCCGCCGTCCTTGGTCTCCGCAAGCACGTGTACCGGAAATACGGCGTCGATGAGACCCGGTGCGGCCAGAAGTGCCTCAGCCTTCAGCTCGATGTTCGAG
>JBPCTP010000410.1:0-5739 GCA_051011615.1 Microthrixaceae bacterium
CCTCGGCACCGTGGCGGTACGAGGCCCCGGGGCACAAGCACTGCTCCAGGCGAAGTTCACCAATGACCTGACCAAGGTGGCTCCTGGCCGCGCCCAGTACACGCACCTGCTCGACGATGACGGATCCGTGCTCGACGACATCATCGTCTGGTGGCTCGGCGACGAGACCTTCGACGTGATGCCCAACGCATCCAACACGGACCGAGTCGTCGCAGCCCTGAGTGGCGCTGGGACGACGGCGGTCGACTCGACAGATCAGCGAGCGGTCATGGCCATCCAGGGCCCGACTGCGCGAGAGCTGTTGGCCGCTGTGTCGTCCGAGGCGGCGGAGATCGGGCGGTTTCGCGTCGGCTCGTTCGAGTTTCTGGGTCACGAATGCACGGTCGCCGGCACCGGCTACACAGGTTCGGACGGCGTGGAGTGCGCGGTGCCGATCGAGATCGCCGAATCGTTCTGGGCTTCGGTGCTCGACAGCGGCGTTCAGCCCGCCGGACTTGGCGCCCGCGACACTCTTCGCCTCGAGGCAGGGTTGCCGCTGCACGGCCAGGAACTGGGCGACGGAATCACGCCGCTCAACGCCGGTCTCGACTGGGTGGTTGCCTTCGAAAAGGGCGACTTTGCGGGCCGCGGCGCGCTTCTCGCGCAGCGGGAGGCTGGGGTGGATCCGATCTTGCGGGGTTTGCGCACCGAGGGTCGACGCCCGCCACGTACCGGCCAGCCCGTCCTGGCCGACGGCGATGAAGTCGGTCACATCACTTCCGGCAATTTCTCACCGATGCTCGAGCGCGGCATCGCGATGGCCCTGGTGTCGCCACAGGTCACGGTCGGTGACGAGGTGACCATCGACGCCCGGGGCACCGAAGTGCCCGCGAAGGTCGTCGACATGCCCTTCTGGACGCCCTGAGCCCTCATATCGGAGCCCTCGACTTCCACGACCTCAGTCGGCTTCGGCGAAATCCTCGGGTGGGGGGCAGGAACACATCAGGTTGCGGTCTCCGTAGGAACCGTCGATCCTGCCCACAGGCGGCCAGTACTTCGAGGGGCCTTCGTCGCCCGCACCCACCACGCCGAACCGGGTGGGCCAACCGGCGACGCTGCGCGGGTAGGGATGGGTCCACTCATCGGCGCCGACCTCCTCGGCGGTGTGCGGCGCGTTCGCACAGGGGTTGTCCTCAGCGGGCCAGGTTCCGTCGCCGACAAGGTCGATCTCGGCTCGGATACGCACCATTGCGCCGATGAAGCGATCGAGCTCGGGGAGGGACTCCGACTCGGTGGGCTCCACCATCAACGTGCCTGCGACCGGAAACGAAAGTGTGGGCGCGTGGAATCCGTAGTCGATCAGTCGCTTTGCCACGTCCTCCGCGCTCACACCGGTCTCCTTGGTGAGCGGCCTCAGGTCGAGGATGCATTCGTGGGCGACCAGTCCATCGGCACCGGTGTAGAGCACCGGGAAGTAGTTGCGCAGACGCGCGGCGACGTAGTTGGCGGACAGGATCGCCACAGCCGTTGCATCGGCCAGTGCGTCACCCATCAGCGCGATGTAGGCCCATGAAATCGGCAGGATTCCGGCTGATCCGAAAGGTGCGGCCGATATCGTCGGCCGCGTGCCCAGATCCCGCTCGGCTTCCCTGGGCGAGTACCGGTGGCCCGGCAGGAAGGGCGCGAGGTGGTCCCGGGCCGCCACAGGACCCACTCCAGGGCCGCCGCCGCCATGGGGAATGCAGAACGTCTTGTGCAGATTCAGGTGGCTGACATCTGCGCCGAACCATCCGGGTCGTGCCACGCCGACCAATGCGTTCAGGTTGGCGCCGTCGACGTAGACCTGTCCGCCGTGTTCATGCACGATCCGGCACAGCTCGCCGATGCCCTCCTCGAAAACTCCATGGGTGGAGGGGTACGTGACCATGGCTGCGGCCAGGTCCGATGAGTGCTCCGCGGCCTTGGCGGTCAGATCCGCCATGTCCACGTTTCCGGATTCGTCGGTGCCGACCACGACCACCCGCATCCCAGCCATGACTGCGCTGGCCGCATTGGTTCCGTGTGCCGATGCAGGGATCAGGCAGACATCGCGTTCGGCTTCGCCCCGGGAGGCGTGGTAACCGGAGATCGCCAACAGGCCTGCCAACTCGCCCTGGGAGCCGGCGTTCGGCTGCAGCGATACGGCGTCGTAGCCCGTGAGACGGCACAGTGCGGCTTCCAGCTCGTCGATCATCTCGGCATAGCCCGCAGCATGTTCGGCGGGCGCAAAGGGGTGCACGTCGGAGAATCCGGGCCACGTGACTGGCAGCATCTCGACCGCTGCGTTCAGCTTCATGGTGCACGAGCCGAGCGGAATCATGGTGCGGTCGAGTGCCAGGTCGGCATCGGAGAGCTTGCGCAGGTAGCGCATCATCTCGGTCTCGGAGCGGTGCGCGTGGAATGTCGGGTGCGTGAGGAACTCACCGGTGCGCGCGAGATCCGCTGGAACACCGGTTGGCAAGTTGTTGGAGGGCTCCCCAGCGTGTACCGATCCGAATACCTTCACCAGTGCCTCGACGGTCGCCTCCGAGGACGTCTCGTCCAGAGACACGCCAACCACGTCTGCAGAACTCCGGCGAAGGGTCAGCCCGACCGACTCCGCAGCGGCCAGTACCTCGTCGGTGCGACCGGGCAACGCCACGCTGATCGTGTCGAAGAAGGTGGTGTTGAGCAGTTGTGCGCCGCTGGCACTGAGCTCCGCGGCGAGCTTCATGGTGAGGCCGTGAACTCTCTCGGCGATGGCAGTCAACCCGTCGGGGCCGTGGTAGATCGCGTACGCAGCGGCCACGTTTGCCAACAGCACCTGCGCGGTGCAGATGTTGGAGGTGGCCTTTTCGCGACGGATGTGCTGTTCGCGCGTCTGCAGCGCCAATCGCAGCGCACTGCGGCCCGAATCGTCCACCGAAACACCCACGAGTCGTCCGGGAAGGGCACGCTTGTCGTCCTCGGAGACGGCCATGAACCCGGCATGTGGGCCGCCGTATCCCATCGGCACGCCGAAACGCTGCGCGGAACCCACCACCACGTCGGCACCCCACTCGCCGGGCGGATCCAGAAGTGTGAGGGCCAACAGGTCGGTGGCGACGCAGACCAGTGCCCCTGATTCATGTGCCCGTAGTGTCAGGGCTCGGTGGTCGCGGATGGCGCCGGAGCTCCCCGGGTGTGCCAGCAGGACTCCGAAGGAGTCCCCGGGAAACGACTCGGACTGTTCAGCGTCGGCGTCGAAGCGGCGCACCTCGATGCCCAGTGGTCGGGCGCGACCCTCCACGACGTCGATCACCTGGGGGTGGCAGTCGGAGTCGACCAGGAATACGTCGCCGAGGACCTTCGAACGCCGCCGCGCGAGCGTCATGGCCTCTGCTGCTGCGGTTGCCTCGTCCAGCATCGAGGAGTTGGCCAACTCCATGCCGCACAGGTCCGCCACGAGGGTCTGGAAGTTGAGCAGCATCTCCAGGCGTCCCTGGGAGATCTCCGGCTGATAGGGGGTGTAGGCGGTGTACCAAGCAGGGTTCTCGATCAGGTTTCGCAGGATCACAGGTGGGGTCACCGTGTCGTACCAGCCGCAGCCGATGAGGCTCGTGGTGACGGTATTGGCATCGGCCAACTCGGCCAGTCGTTCGAGTACGACTGCCTCGTTGCCCATGCCGGCTCCGGGCATCACCTGATCGAGATCGAGCGCCTCGCTCGTGCGGATTGATTCGGGTACGGCGGCATCGAGAAGTGCATCGATCGATTCCAGACCGATCGCATCGAGCATCGTCGACACCTCTGCGTGGTCGGGGCCGATGTGCCGGTTCGCGAACTGGGTCACTTGTTTCCTCCGGTGCGGGTCGGATCCTCGGCGTGTTCGGTGATGGCGTCGCTGATCGCGCCCATCACGGCGCCCATCTGCTGGCTGCGGTTGGCCATCACCCACTGCTTCGAAGCCTCGGTGCTGGCCGTGCGCCGGTCGAAGTGCGGCAGCACATATCGGGCAAAGAGCTCGTAGGACTTCCTGGTGGCCTCGGTGTCCGCCCATTCGTGTGCCTGCAACAGGATCGTTCCGAACCCGCCGCCCGACTGCTCGACGAGTTCCTCGATCAGTGCGATCGCGTCGTCAGGCGTTCCGATGACCCCGCCGCCGCTGTTGTTGAGGACATCGGCCAGCTCCTCGGGCGGGGCATCAGGAAAGATCGGTAGGGCGGCCACATCGCGGAAGTAGTGCGCATAGTCGCCGAGCCCGAAGGTCACATCGGCATAGGCCTGCTCCTTGGACTCGGCCAGATGCATGAGCGAGACGAGGCGCCAGTCCCTGCGTTGCGCAGATCGCCCGAACTGGGCCGCTCGTTCTTCCATGATGTTCCAGTTGGGAGCAAGCATGTCGATGCCTGCTCGCTGGCTGGCACCGATCGAGAGCAACGAGCATCCGAACTTCCCGGCCGCACGTGGCCCAGCCGGCGAGATCATCGCCGCCACGGCCACTTCCGGGTGGGGATCGGTGTATGGCCGCAGCTGCAGCCGAGCATCGCGAAGTGTGAACCATTCGGATTCATGGGTCACGGGGTCGTCGCTGCGCAGGAGCGTGAGGATCACCTCCAGGGCCTCCTCCATTCGGTGGCGTTGCACCGAGGGGTCGATTCCGAGCATCGCTGCGTCCGACGGTAGGGCACCGGGACCTACTCCCAGCATCACCCGTCCGCGTGTCAGGTGATCGAGCTGCACGATGCGCTGGGCGACCATGAAGGGCTGGTGGTAGGGGAGCGAGACGACGCCCGTACCCAACCGTATGTGCCGCGTGCGTTCAGCTGCGGTGGCGATGAACAGCTCCGGCGAACCGATGATCTCGTAGCCCCCCGAATGGTGTTCGCCTATCCAGGCCTCATGGAACCCCAGGCTGTCGAGGTGGGCGATCAACTCGAGGTCTCGTTCGAGCGCAAGGGTGGGGTTCTGTCCGGTGGGGTGGAAGGGTGCCATGAAGACACCGCATCTCAGGGGCCAATCCATCTCCGGAGTCTGTGGGGGGGCAGGCTCCGGGGTCAATCCAGCGGTCGTGCCGAGGGTGGGACGTCGCGGCGGTCCAGTCCTTCGTCGGAGAACGACCTCGGATCCTCCAACGGTTCGACGTGGGTATCCACGGTGAGGCTCGGAATCGCGTCCCGCAACTCCTCCTCGATGTTCTCCACCAGATCGTGGCTTCTCTGCACGGTCCAGCTACCCGGCACCAGTACGTGCACGGACATGAACGAGCGGTATCCGGCCCGGCGGGTTCGCACGCCGTGGAACTGCGTGCTCGCGGTGGTGTGTGAGTCCAGGATCTCCTCGACGATCGACAACTCCTCCGGGGGGAGCGCGGCGTCCATCAGACCCCTCGAAGAGCGGGCCACGAGCCGCAATCCGGCGACGATGATGTTTGCCGCCACCACCAGGCCGATCACGGGATCGAGCCACTCGATGCCGGTGATGCCGACCAGGGCAACCGCCACCACCACTCCGGCGGTGGTCCAGACGTCGGTCATCAGGTGCTTGCCGTCGGCCTCCAGGGCGATCGAACGCTCGCGTCGCCCGACCGATCGCAGCACCAATGCCACGGCGAGGTTGATCAGGGAGGCGAAGATCGAAATGGCGATACCCAGGCCGAGCTTGTCGATCTCCTCGGGGTGAAGCAGGCGGTCGACGGCGGCATATGCGATCGTCGCCGCCGCCAGCATGATCATCAAGCCCTCGGCGAGCGATGAGAAGTAC
>JBPCTP010000411.1:0-2789 GCA_051011615.1 Microthrixaceae bacterium
GTCCGCGGGAGGCGCCGAACTGCGGTTCTGGGCCCGCGAGGACAGCGTGTTCGTGGCGGTCGGCCCCGGTGACATCGACGAGTGGCTCTGCATTGCGGGCCTCGGAATCGATCCCGGCGGGCGAGTCCTCGACGGCAACGGTGGCGAACTCGAGTTTCGCCTCGATGCAGGCTCACTCGCTGTCGCCAACCGATTCAGTGGCGAATGGCCGGTGATCAAGGTGGAACGGGCCAGGGCGACGCCGCTCTGAGCGACTACTCGTCGAGGTCGATCTCTGCGGTGAGTGCCTCGCCCTTGTTCCGCACGTTGTTCACCTCGGTCGACACCGGATGGAACGTGATCAACTCGCTCGGCGCCGGCACGAGGAGACCGACCAGGTCGTCCGGGTCGGTCTCGGGGTCCAACCACGCCTGCCAGTCCGATGCAGGAAGCATGACCGGCATCCGGTGATGGATCTGGGCCATCTTGTCGTTCGGTGAACCCGTGATGATCGTGGTCGAGCGCACCGTGACCTCGTTCTCTGCGGTGTCACCGTCGTCGCCCTCGGTTTCGCCCGAACGGCCCGTGGGATCGCCCCGCCACTGCTCCCAGAGCCCTGCAAAGGCGAACGGCTCGCCGTCGGGCCTCTCGATGAACCAGGGTTGCTTGCGCTGCGCACCCTCGGGCTTGTTCCACTCATAGAAGCCGTCCACGGGAAGGATGCACCGACGCTTCTTGTAGGCGGATCGAAACGCCGGCTTCTCGGCCACCGTCTCCGCGCGGGCGTTGATCAACTTGTTGCCGATCCTGAGGTCCTTGGCCCACCTCGGCACCAGGCCCCAGTGGAAGGTGTCGAGCCTTCGGGTGCTGCCATCGGAGTAGACCACGAACACGTCCGTCGTCGGAGCCGTGTTGAAGTTGGATTCGTGATCGAGGGCCTGTTCGGAGACTTCGTCCACATCGAAGTACTTGGCAATGTCCTCCGCTCCAGAGGATGAAACGAATCGCCCACACACAGCCGAGATCCTAAACCCAACTGGCGATGCCGCCGACGGTACGATTCGCGGAGCCCATGACCCACAGCGCCACCGCACCGGTCGTATCGGTGATCACCCCCACCTACGACGAGGCGGAGAACCTGCCCGAGCTGGTCCGCAGGATCCACGGTGCCCTCGACGGTGTGCCCCACGAGATCGTCGTGGCCGATGACAACTCACCGGATCGCACATGGGCCGTCGCCGAGGATCTGGCCGCCACTGACGACACCATCACGGTGCTGCGGCGATTCCATGATCCGGGTCTGAGCGCAGCGGTGCTCGACGGCATGTCGGTGGCGAGGGGTGCGTACCTCGCGGTGA
Organism: Microthrixaceae bacterium; assembly: GCA_051011615.1. Taxonomy (GTDB): domain Bacteria; phylum Actinomycetota; class Acidimicrobiia; order Acidimicrobiales; family Microtrichaceae; genus JBPCTP01. The sequence continues at coordinate 1,338 of JBPCTP010000411.1, forward strand.
TCGATGCCGACCTGCAACACGATCCGTCGGTGCTCGGCAAGATGCTGGAACAGCTGCGCTCGGGAGCAGCGGACGTCGTCGTCGGATCCCGCGAGAGTGAGGGTGGCGGCTACGGCGAATGGAGCGCCCAGCGGCGATTCGTGAGCTGGGTCGCAGCGGGCATCGCCAAGGCCTTCCTTCGTGTTCCCACCGACGATCCGATGAGCGGCTACTTCATGCTCACCCGCGAGGCGTACGAGTCGACCGCCTCGGAGATCAATCCGATGGGTTTCAAGATCCTCCTCGAGTTCATCGGACGCAATCGCTCACTTCGGGTGTCCGAGGTCGGCTACGAGTTCGCCACGCGGGTTCACGGGGAAACGAAGCTGAACCGGAGCATCATCCGCTCCTACCTGCTCGCAGTTGCCGAGCTGCGCCTCGGACGCCAGGTGGACCCGGTCTTCCTGCTCTATGTGATGGTCGGCATCGCAGGCCTGGTGGTGAACTCCGCACTCTTCACACTCTTCGAAGCCCTCGGGATGCCGCGGGTCAACACCGGCCTGAACGACGCCCTGGATCCGATCTACTCGTCGTTCGTACTGAGCGTCGGCATCACCACGCTGCTGTTGTTCATCGCCAACAACGAATTCACATTCTGGGAACAGCGCTACACCGGTTGGAAGATGCTGCCTGCACTTCTGTTGTTCGGACTGATGACCCTGGTGGGCACTCTGGTACATGTGGCGGTGTTCTCCTGGCTACAGGAAACCGGGTTCGCACTCGACATCCTGGGTGCAGACGCCGCGCGGGTGACACACAACCTCATCGGCGCCACGGTTGCGTTGGTCGTCAACTGGTACCTCAACACCAGCTTCGTGTGGAAGCGACGACTAGGCAGGACCTGAGGGCGGGTCTGCACTCTCAATCGGATCGCTGCTGGTCTCGGGCCTGGCCGAGTGTCGCTCATCCCACTTCCATCTCGGAACAGTCGACGCCTCCGAATCCGCGGGCTTGCCGGAGAAGCCCTCAGGCAAAACCGGGGGCTCCGGGTCAGCCTGCGCATCGGTAACGCCCTCTGCCCCGTCACCCCAGCCCTGCGAAGCCCAGGATCCACCTGCTGCGGTCTCGAAAGCCGGGCGCGGGGCAACCGTCGGCGGCTGCGTCGCAATCGGTGGATGTTCGGGTTGGAACCACTCGCTCGCAACAGGGTGGGCAACTGTCGGCTCGTCCACGCTCGCAACATCACTGGAGGCGGCGAAGGTCGACCAGGAACCCGGAGCGGCCGGCGACGTCGCAACCGGCACCTGTGGCTGTGGCTCTGGCTGTGGCTCTGGCTGTGGCTCTGGCTGTGGCTCTGGCTCTGGCTGTGGCTCTGGCTGTGGCTCTGGCTCTGGCTGTGGCTCTGGCTGTGGCTCTGGCTCTGGCTGTGGCTCTGGCTCTGGCTCTGGCTGTGCCGGTTGGTCGGCTTCGACG
>JBPCTP010000412.1:0-3899 GCA_051011615.1 Microthrixaceae bacterium
GCTGTTCCCACTCCCGACGCCCCCGCATGCACGAGCGCCCACGAGCCCGCCGTGAGCCCACCCTGGAGTACCAGCGCGTCATAGGCGGTGATGAACACCTCCGGAATCGCCGCTGCATCCGGCAGTCCGACCTCGGCCGGTACCCGCATCAGCTGGCGCTCGTGCACCGCAGCACGCTCTGCATATGCGCCTCCACCAACTATTCCCATCACTGCATCGCCCACGTTCCAGGCAGCGACGCGCTCCCCCACGGATGCGACCTTGCCCGCAAGCTCCATACCCGGGATCTCGTGGGTCATCCGCGGCCCGGGGTACAGCCCCATTCGCTGGAGCAGATCCGCACGGTTGACCGCGGTGGCGGCGATCTCGACGAGGACTTCCTCGGGGCCGGGTATCGGGTCCGCAACGTCAACTGCAGTGAGGACCTCGGGCCCTCCGTACTCCTCGAGAACGATCGCACGCATGGGGATGACCATAGCTGTGGGGGCCGAAGCCGAACCCCTCACCGCCATCGACAAGGATGTGCCGATGGGCGACCAATCAGGCCTCAGCTACCGGATGCCCACAGAAGTGCTGGCGCTCGCAGCCGAAGCGCGTTCTGTGGCCGCCGAATGGACCGCTGAGCTGTCCGCTACCGAGGACTCCTGGCTCGTTGGAACCTCGCGTGAGTTCTCCGTTGAACTCGCGCGGCGCGGTTGGCTGGGAATGACATGGCCGACCGAGTGGGGCGGGCACGGCCGCAGTCCCCTCGAGCGATTCGTGGTCGTCGAGGAGTTGATCTCCGCCGGGGCTCCGATCGCCACTTCCTGGTTCGCAGACCGCCAGATCGGCCCCACCCTTTTGCAGTTCGGCAATGACGAGCAGCGTCGCCGCTGGTTGCCGGAGATCATCGCCGGCACCTCCGCGTGGAGCATCGGCATGTCCGAGCCCGACGCAGGGTCCGACGTCTCCGCGATCCGCACCCGTGCCGTTCGAAACGGCGATACCTGGGTGCTCGACGGTGCCAAGGTGTGGACCTCCGGCGCTGCCGCGGCGGACTGGTGTTACCTCATCGCCCGCACGGATCCGGACGCGCCGCCGCACAAGGGCCTCTCGGAGTTCGTCGTTGACATGGCATCTACGGGCATCGAGGTGCGCCGAATCCGAGATGCAACGGGCAATGACCACTTCTGTGAGGTTCTGCTCGATGGCGTCGAGGTGCCCGCCGCCAACCTCGTCGGGGCCCAGAACGGCAGCTTTCAGCAGGTGATGCGACAGATGGAACACGAGCGAGGTGGCATCGACCGACTCGTGTCCAACCGGCGGCTGTACCTCGATGCCCGTGACCGGGCAGACGCCGAAGCCCCACTTGTGCGCCAGCAGATCGCGAAGATCGAAAGCCTGTACACCTTGGGGCGGCACATGGTGTTGCGCGAGGTTCTCGGACAGGCACCCAAGGGATGGTCTGCGGTCACCAAGACCCTGTGTACCGAGTTCGAGCAAGATGTCGCCGCCTTCTGCGCGACCGTCGCAGGCCCTGATGCGCTCGTGTGGAACCGCTTCTCACGCGGCCTCTGTTACGCCCCGGCGTACACGCTGATGGGTGGCACTACGCAGGTGCTGCGAAACATCATCGGTGAGCGCATGCTCGGACTGCCCCGCGAGCCGCGTCCCCGGCCGAGCTGAACTCAGTCGAGCTTGCGGACGGTCAGCGTGTCGGCGGCAGGTGCCACGGCTATCGACACATCCGCAACCCACGCGCCCTCGACCGAGGCGACCACCGGGTCGGCATCGATGCTCACGATCTCCTCCACCTGCTCAGCCAGTTCAGCGAGGCGCTGAACGACGCCCACCAGTGCCACCCGGTCGAGCGGATCCGACAGTGCCCGGCCGAGAGCGCTGGATGCGACCAGTGCCTGGGCGTCCTCGAGTGTGAGGGGCAGGATGCCGAGCTGCGGCTCGTCCAGATGCGCCGCCGGTCCGCCGAGACCGACCTCGATCACAGCGCCGCCGCTGGTGCGCCTCAATCGGACTGCCGCATCGACGCCCCGTTCGATATAGCGCTGGATCGCAACGGGGTGCATGTCCTCGCCGAGCACACCTTCCATTCGCGCCCATGTCGCGGTCAGGTCGGTCTCATCGTTCAGGTCGACCGCAACGCCACCGGCAGCGGAGCGGGTGCAGCGGTCGCGTCGTGCCGCCTTTATGGCCACCGGCCACCCGATTCGCTCGGCGGTCGCCACCGCCTGGCGTGGCCCGTCGACGACTTCGCGGGGAGCAACCTGCACCGCATAGGCGTCGAGCATGCGAGCCTGTTCATCGAGGTCGAGCTCCACGGTCTCTGCACCGCCGAGGCGCTCCAGGGCTTCCCCGACCACTGTTTCGGCAGCGTCGAGATCACAACCCAGCGGCGGTCCGGTCGGGTTGTCGCGGGTGGCCTCGCTCCACGCCCGATAAGCCGCCAGGCGACCGATCGCCAAAGCCGCGTGTTCGGGAAACGCGAACACCGGCACGCGGTGACCACCTGACCCGATTCGTGGCTCATCGGCGGACCCGAGCATCGTCGCGGCGAAGGTCACGTCGGGATGTGACTCCGAGGCGTCCACCACGGCTTGTGCGACCTCCGCCGATCCCACCATTCGTGGCGGCGTGTAGACCACCAGCACGCTGTGAACGGCGTCGCTTGCGGCAACCCGGTCGAGCGCCGCTCGGAAGTCGTCGGGCTCGGCGCGATAGGTGAGGTTCACCGGATTGCGCAGTCCGTCGGCATCGTCCCCCGTGGCCGCCAGGTCGACCACCTCCAGGCCGGCACCCCTGCACGCGTCCGCAGCCATGCCAACCGCTCCCTCGGAGTTTCCGATCACTGCCACGTTCGGTCCCATGGGCACCGGTTGGTCGGCACTCAAGCGGCCGATGTCGAACAGCTGCTCGAGAGTGCCCACACTGATCAGGCCTGTCTGGCGTGTCAGCGCCTCGACCCGGCGATCCGTCTCCGCCGCGTCGTCGGCACGCAGAAACACCCGACCGAGAAGGGCAACCGGCTTGCGGAGCGAGGCGGCATGTGCCGCGCGTACAAAGCGCGTCGGGATGCCCGAGGATCGCAGGTACAGGAGTACCGCATCCGATCCGGGGTCAGCGGCCCAGAAACTGAGCATGTCGGCCGGGCCGACATCGGCTTCGTTGCCGCCGGCAACGAATGTCGACAGACCCAGTTGCCGCCGCTCGGCTTCCTCCAGCAACGCAGCAGCGAGGGTTCCGGATTCCGCAAGCATCGCTACCCGGCCAGCCGGAGGTCGGCCGGACGCCACCGTGGCATGCAGCCTCACCGCCGGGTCCGTGTTGACCAGACCGAGGCTTGCCGGACCCAGCACCCGAACACCGTTGCGCCGCGCCACTTCGAGAAGCTCGTGTTCGCGGTCAACACCATCGGCGCCGGACTCCGAGAAACCTGCGGAGTGCACGATGATGGCCCCCACTCCAGCGGCGGCGCACCGTTCGACCACTTCCTGCACTTCAGGGGCCGGCATTGCGATCAGGGCCAGGTCCACCCCATCGGGCACGTCCTCGTGCATCTCCACGGGCAACGAACCCGACAGGTCGGGGGTCGATTCGCCGATCCGGCGCGGTCGGGACGCCACCATCGATACCGTGCCGGTGAAGCCACCCGCGAGAATCGACTCGACCAGCGCCCGCCCGAGGCCATCTGGTGTCGGACTGCCGATGACCGCAAGCGACTGCGGGCCCAGTAACTGCTCCACGGTCGCCGCTTCTGCCTGCCGTTCGCGGCTCTCGACAGCGGCGGTCGACTCGTCGGTGGGGTCGATCCCGAAGCTCAGCGCCACCACGCCGTCTTCGATGCGAGAGCTGACGTCGTATCCAGCCCGAGCGAACACCCCGAGCATCTTGCGGTTGTTCGGGAG